>CAZSUQ010000898.1:0-2514 GCA_964609935.1 uncultured Thermodesulfobacteriota bacterium
ACGCCGGCGGAGAGCGCTTCTCTGATACGGTGGGGCTCGTGAAGGTCACCGCTGAATAGCACGGTGGGTAAACTCTCTGTCCGGGATCGACACGTCGAGCTTCATCTTATCCAGGATGATTTCGGTCTTGTGTTTCTTCTGCACATTCTCCATGACGAAGTGGAGCGGGAGGACCTCGTCGCCCACGGGTCCGATCTTGATTACGGTCATCACCTTGTACAACCGCCCTTTCTTGTCGTAGAACTCCACCTTCTTGGGAATGTAGTTGTCCTGGGTCACCCATGAAACGACCTTCCCGTACTCGGAATCGCTCTCGGGCTTGGGGATGGACTCGATGACCCAGCACGCCGTTTCCTCGAGGCTCTCCTCACGCAAGGTTTTGTGGGTGGAATCGTCCACATCCTCATTCTCCATGTCTGCATAGGAAAAATCGCTTCCCATGAAGCTTTGATGCTTCTGCTCGGACGCGATCCTACGGACCTTCTTGAGCGCGGGCAGGTAGATGAACACGTCGTTGGACGCCTCCTTGTGTTCCCACACGAGAAAGGCCGTGCCTTTCACGTCGGCAGGGGAGAGGAAGTAGGCAACACTCTTAGCCTCTCCGTCCTCGTAACTCTTCCGCTTGGTGGAGATCTTTCTCTCCCTCTTGTTCTGCCGTTTGTTGATGAGGATCATGGTCAGATCGGACACTGAATTCTCGGGAAACTGCTTGTCCCTGGCCTTCAGTGTGATGTCCCTCGCGGAAGGTGTTGCCGAGGCTTCAGCAGCCTTTGACGGTACGGGCAAGAGGCACAAAGAAAAGATCACGAGAGACAGGAACAGGGGGGAGAGGGTGTTTTTCACCACGGGGCACCTCTTCTATGCTTTTTCGTGTAGGGGAGGAATCCTTTCCTGACCCCTCCTTTCGCATCTTCGACAAAGGGGACTCTGCCGGTTTTGGATCCTCAGAAGATGCAGACCGCATGAACCGTTCGGACCCTCTGTCAGGTATACCACGCACACGACAGGTGTCAAGTTGCGCGTGTTGGAAGGGCGTGTTCCCGTATCTTTCAAACCTGGCATTTCAAAGGCAATTGTGATAATTCTTGACACATCGAAGTCGACCCTTTGGACAGGAGAAACAGGCTGTCCCGTGGGAGGCGGTTTTCGGGTCATTCGATTTGTGTAAAGGGAAGGCACACGGACGAAAAGGGAGCAAGAAGGAGGGCCTGTGGGCAACCGAAGGATTCGGGCCTTCATCTCCGGGAGGGTTCAGGGCGTCTGTTTTCGAGCCTTCACGGCCGAAGAGGCCCAGAGGCTCGGGCTCAAGGGCCGGGTCCGGAACCTGGCCGATGGTCGCGTCGAGGTTCTGGCCGAAGGGCCCGGAGACAAGGTGGAGGCCCTAAAGGCCTTTTGCTGGAAGGGTCCCCCTTATGCAGACGTTCATTCCGTGGAAGTCATCGAGGAGGATGCAAAGGGAGACGAACTGCCCCCGTTCCGAATCTCCTGTTAATCCGGCTGCCGGCCGAATGCATGGCCATCACAATTGCATGGTGAACCCGAATCGCAAACCGTTCTTCAAGGAGTTGGATCATACGGCAGACCTGGGCGTGGAGATCTATGGACAGGATGTGGAGGATCTATTCCGGAATGCCGTTCATGCACTTTATGTCCTGCTTGGATTCCCGGAGACAACAGACGACACCCTTGTGCGATCCGGGCAAACCCTGAAGGTTGAGGGCCAGGATCAGGAGGATGCCCTTGTGCGCCTGCTCGGGGATCTCCTCTATCGCGCAGACGTGGAAAAGGAACGATTTTTTCCGGAAAAGGTTTTTCTGATAAGGGACTCGGAAACAGGGTCTGTGTCGGTTCGGATCAAAGGAGGGTGGCAGGATGTTTCCCCTGAGGATCGATCCGGGGGGAGAGAGATCAAAGCGGTGACCTATCACCGCACGGAGATTTGCCGAAGCCCGCAAGGGTTTGTTGCCAGGCTGGTCATGGATATCTGATAGCATCGGGATGGACGTGCAGGAAAAGAAGCGTATCCGGATGGTCGAACGGCAGATCCGTGGACGGGGCATCCAAAATGCCTCCGTCCTGGAGGCCATGACAAAGGTGTGCCGACATCGTTTCGTCCCGGAGAGCCATCAGTCGCACGCCTATGAAGACAGCCCGGTTTCCATCGGGCAGGGGCAGACCATTTCTCAGCCTTACATGGTGGCCATCATGACCGAATGCCTGCAGCCGAAAGCGGACGACAAAGTGCTGGAGATCGGTACGGGATCCGGCTACCAGACCGCGATCCTCGCGGAGCTCGTCAAAGAGGTGCACTCCATCGAGCGGATCCCCGAACTGGCGGAGCGGGCAAAGGAGATCCTGAACCGATGCGGATACGACAACATATCGATTCACCAGGGGGACGGATCTCTGGGGTTGCCCGAAGGAGCCCCTTTTGATGGAATCCTCGTAACCGCAGGTTCACCGGAGATCCCTGAACCGTTGATTGAACAGTTGAAGACAGGAGGCCGCCTCGTG
>CAZSUQ010000899.1:0-2511 GCA_964609935.1 uncultured Thermodesulfobacteriota bacterium
AACCCAAATTGCCCTTTCTCTGGATTTCCTTTTCATATCGCAAACCCCGGTTTTCAATGAAGAGGGTGAAGCAAAGGAAGACGCAAGGATAGGTTCCTCCAAGGCTCCTGAATGGAATCATCAATCAAGTCCATTTGCCTGTGGTTTCATTACCATGGGCAGCCTGTCAGGAGCAAACAGCGGCACAGAAGCGGACATTCCGGGGGGCGGATTTCTTGACTGTCTGCACTTCAAATACGAGAATCTTCTTTTGTACGGATCGTTTATGCCCACGCCGTAATGGGGCAGGAGAAGAGACAGAACATGGCAAACGATGATTTGAGAGTCGCCGTCTACGAGGCGGCCTATGACAGCTCAATGGACGGGGTGATCCGCAGGGTTCTCTCCGAGTTTCCTCTTCCGTGGAAAGGCAAAAGGGTTCTGGTGAAGCCCAACATGCTGACTCCGCACCCTGCGGAAAAGGGTGTGACCACCCATCCCTCGCTGGTAAGTGCCGTGGTGAAGGAACTGCAAGGGCGCGGCGCAGAGGTCCTCGTGGGCGACAACCCCGGCATCGGCGGATACGGCATGTCGGAGAAGGTGGCTCGAGTCAGCGGGATCCTGCAAGCCGCCGACGGCTGTTTCGTCAACCTGGCGCAAAACCCTGTCAGACATCCCGTCTCCTCCAGGTTCCTGGACCATGCAGTGGTTGCCCGGCATGTGCTCGACGCCGATGTGATCGTAAACCTGCCGAAACTCAAGACGCACGTGCTGACGTGCATCACCGCCGCAGTGAAGAACACGTTCGGTTATCTGGTGGGCGGGGACAAGATGCGGGTGCATTCCTGTGCCCGGACGCCGAGGCAGTTTGCCGAGGCGTTGCTGGATGTCTACCGGATCCGGCCTCCGGAGCTCACCATCGTGGATGCCGTGGTGGCCATGGAGGGAAACGGCCCGAGCAAAGGGCCTCTTCGCAGCCTGGGCAAGGTCCTGGCAGGGACCGATGCAATCAGCGTGGATACGGTGGCTGCGGCGATGATCGGCCAGGACGCGGCCTCTGTTCCCCATCTCGCCATTGCGCGGCGCAGGGGTCTCGGGGAGACGACCCTGGACAACATCACGGTTTCCGGTGCATTTGAACCGGTTCCGGATTTCAAGCTGCCCACAACGTTCGTCCCCGGCATAATGGGCGTTGTGCTCAACCGTTTTCTGTCCCGGTGGGTGAACTGTGTCCCGGAGGTGATGGACTCGCTCTGTGTGAGCTGCGGGATCTGTGTGGACCACTGTCCTGTGGGTGCCATGCAGATGGAACAGGGGCGACCCAAGGCCGACCGTGATGGGTGCATCCACTGCTACTGCTGCCAGGAGATGTGTCCGGAAGGTGCCATCGATCTGTCCGGAAGGACGATCAACCTCCTTCGCCGCACCTATGTGGGAAGGGAACACGAGGAGTGACCTGCACTTTGGTTACGGCTCCACCCATCGATTGAATCGCTCCCCGTCAATCCGTGCGAAACTTTTCGTCCAGCGCGTACTTTTCTTCCAGGCCGACCAGAGAGGTGAAGTCCTGGAAGGTCATGAGGCGGTCCCGGAGACCCTCTGAGGATCCGCTGGCAAGCAGGTGGCTGTAGGCATCCTCCAGTGCCTAGCTGCGGCAAAGAGCCCGGTGAGCACGTAGCCCACGCTGACAAAGCCCAGCTCGTGAATCTCCTCCAGTGAAAGAAGGGGCGTCCTTCCCCCCTCGATCATGTTCACCACGAGCGGTCCGGGGATCTCCGCAACGATCCTTTGCATCTCCTCCCCCGACTCGGGCGCTTCCACAAAGATGAGGTCTGCGCCCGCCTCCCTGTACCGGTTCCCACGCAGGATCGCTTCCTCCAGGCCGAGCGGGCCCCGTGCATCGGTGCGGGCGGTGACGAGAAAGTTGGCTTCCCCCTTTGCCTCGCATGCCGCGCGTATCTTCTGCGCGTGCTCCTTCCAGGGCAGCACGCTTTTGCCCCGCATGTGGCCGCACCGTTTCGGCCACGTCTGATCCTCCAGGATCACGCCCATGGCCCCCATGGAGACGAGCTCCTCGACCATGCGGATCACGTTCAGGGCGCTGCCGTATCCGGTGTCCCCGTCCACCACCACGCCGATGTCCACGGCCCGGCACACCCTTCTTGCCAGATCCAGGATCTCGGTCTGGGTCAGCAGCCCGAAGTCCGGTTCCCCCAGGTAGCTAGCAGCCGCCCCGAAGCCGGTGAGGACCACGCTGCGGAACCCGGCCCGCTCGGCGAGCTTTGCACTGAGAACATCGTATACACCGGCAGACAGAAAGATCCGGTGCTCGGCCAGCAAAGGGTGAAGTCTAGGCCTTTCCATGTGGCCTCCCTTTTGTGAAGCTGTTTGGAGCGGGTTCTATTTGAATAACTTCAGTATCTCCTGTACGGGGATGGCGCCCTCCCTCAGGATCCGGGGACGGTCTTCCGTGAGATCCACCACCGTGGACCCCGTGCCTCCGGGGACGGCCCCGTACAGGAGATACTGAAG
>CAZSUQ010000900.1:0-2505 GCA_964609935.1 uncultured Thermodesulfobacteriota bacterium
CCGTGAAGCGAAGGGACGTTCTGGGGTTTGCGGCTATCGGGGCCGTATTTGCCTCCATGGGAGCCGCCCTTGTGGGTATGCTGCGGCTTCCACGGCCCAGCCTCCTGCCCGAGCCTTCCAAGCAATACAAGATTGGAGACCCTTCTCTGTATCCGCTGGGTGAGGCGAGAACCCCCGATGGCAAAGGCATCTTTGTCTTCCACGACGACGCAGGGTTCTACGCAATCTCCTCCACGTGCACCCATCTCGGGTGCATCGTGAAAAGGACGGACCACGGCTTCGACTGTCCCTGCCACGGTTCCCGGTTCGCCCGGAACGGGAAAACGGTAAGCGGACCGGCCCCCCGCCCGCTGGAATGGTACGACGTATCCATGGCCCCGGACGGCCAGCTCGTGGTGAATGAAGAGCAACGCGTGAAGCCCGGAACCCGTTTCAAGGCATAAAAGAGGAATATCATGAAGGGTTTGGATTCTATTTGGGATAACCTGAAAAGCGCCCCGCGCAATATCTGGGACAGTCTTTTCCGGCATGGACTTCCGGACTCGGACCGTACGCGCTCCGAGACGGTCTTCCACAACCTCTTTCTCCACGTCCACCCTGTGCGGACACACCGCTGGTCGTTGAGACCCTCCTTTACGATGGGTCTGGGGCTCGTTGCCTTGTCCTGCTACTTGATCCTCATCGTGACCGGAATCCTTCTCATGTTCTACTACAAGCCCTCCACCGATCTTGCCTACAACTCCATCAAGGATATCCATTATGTGGTCCCCACGGGGAGGCTCATGCGGAACCTCCACCGCTGGGCGGCCCATCTCATGGTCTTTTCCGTGCTCATCCACATGGCAAGGGTCTTTTACACCGCATCCTACAAGAAGACACGCCAGTTCAACTGGACCATCGGGATATTCCTCCTCATCCTGACCTTCGGGCTTTCCTTTACAGGGTACCTGCTGCCGTGGGACCAGCTGGCCTACTGGGCCATCACCATCGGTGCCAACATCGCTCAATCCCCGCAGGAGGTGACGGACACACTGGGCCTGACCAAGTATTTCGACCCCGGGGGAATCCTGAAGGTGATCCTTCTGGGATCGACCACCGTTGGCGAGGACTCCCTTGTACGGTTCAACCTGCTCCACGTCATCTTGCTGCCGGTGATTCTCACCGTGCTTCTCGGTGTTCATTTCTGGCGCATCCGCAAGGACGGGGGGCTCTCCCGCCCGGAGGATGACTGGCTGGACCGTCACCTTCCGGAGGAAGAGGAAGAAAAACCGTCCTTCACACAGGCTCCGGGGAAAACATACGGATTGATGGCCATCGTGAAGGGGTCCTCGCCCACCGTGGGCAAGAGTCCGGAGAAGACCGTCTCCACGTGGCCCCACCTTTTCTATGCCGAGCTTGCGGTCCTCATGGTCACCCTTGTGGTGCTGCTGGTCTGGTCCTTTGCGATGGATGCCCCGCTCAAGGAACTGGCAAATCCCCTTGTCCCGGAGAACCCGGCAAAGGCACCCTGGTACTTCCTGGGCATCCAGGAACTGGTTTCCTTCTCCGCCTTCATGGGGGGTGTGGGCATCCCGACCCTGGCCGTGATCGGGCTCATGCTGATCCCTTATCTCGACAGGGAGAATACGGGCATGGGTCGCTGGTTCGCGGAGGAAGGGGAAAAGAGGGTTGCTTTTCAATCCTTTGTCTTCGGCCTGCTCTGCGTTCTCCTGGTGGAAGCTCTTGCGATCCGCTTCGGCTGGCTGCGGGACTGGTTCCCGGGCATCCCCCAGCTGTTCATCACCCTCATCAATCCGGGAACGGTGCTGGCGGCCCTGTACGCCCTCTGGTCCCTTCAAGTGATTCGTCGAACAGGGTCCACCCGCCAGGGTGCCGTAGCCCTCTTCACCTGCTTTCTGATCGGATTCCTGGTACTGACCGTCATCGGTGTCCATTTCCGTGGACCAAATTGGGACTTCTACTGGTGGCCGAGCTTGTGGCCGGCAGCGCATTGAGGGAATTATGGCAATGAACTCCTCCTCACAACGGATCAAAGTCCTTCTCCTCGGGTCGTCCCTGCTGACCCTGCTTCTGCTGCTGTACGCGGCCTTGACAGAAAACTTCTCGGGTGACTGGCGGACCCATCAAAAGGCCTACCGCAAAGCCATCATCGAACGGGCAAAGACCGAAAAGGCAAGGGAGGCTGCAGAACGTTTCGAAGTCCGTCTTCGCCAGATCGTCATGCCCGACCTTGGCCGAATGGACCGTTGCGTAACCTGCCATACGGGTATTGATAATCAGCTGATGACGGATGCAGCACTGCCGATCCGGAAACACAGCGGGAGCTTCCTCGAGGACCATCTCGTGGATAAGTTCGGCTGTACCGTCTGCCACGACGGCCAGGGACGGGCTGTGGACATGAAGGGTGCTCACGGTGATGTCAAGCACTGGCTGGCCCGAAGGCTCGCAGGGAAAACCGTATACACCACCTGTGGAAGTTGCCACTACGAGAACGACCACTATGGC
>CAZSUQ010000901.1:0-2501 GCA_964609935.1 uncultured Thermodesulfobacteriota bacterium
CAGGTCCATGCCGTTCTGCGACCTTTTTAGCCGTCTGGATGATCTGCTGTTGCTCACTGCTTAGCTCAAAGGACATGATTTCAGATCCTCCTCCTTGTAGAAAGGAAATACCCTCCGGGTCAGAGAACAGGCTCGAAATAATCCAGGTCCAGGATGTCCCCTGTCCTCTCCTCCTTCCAGACAGGTCTGAGCTTCATCCCGATCTTCACCTTTTCCACCAGTTCGGCCCGCTGGTCATACTCGACCCCACCCACAAAATGAAGAAAATTCGTGAGGGAGTGACCGACCTTTATCATTCCTGTGACGGGGTGAACTTCCGGCAGCCCTGGAAGTTGGACGAGGGCAACACTGAAGGTCACCAACGTGGCCATTCCATCCGTCTCGATCCATTCAGTGGTCTGCTCCAGACACTTGTCGCAAAAGGGTCTGGGCGGCACATAGAGTCCGTTGCATGCGGGACACATGTTTCCCAGGATCTTTTTCTGCTTCATCCCTTCCAGAAATCTTGCATAGGCCTCGCCGAGGGTTACCTTGTAGGGCGCGTGCCAGGCATAGACCGTTCTCTTGATTTCCAGGTTTTCCATCTTTCCATCTCCCTCATCCAAATCGAGTGGGCCTTCACTCGCAAGGCTCAAAGAATTTGATATCGAGAATGTTGCCCGACCTCTTTTCCGACCAGGCCGGCCTGACGTCCATGCCCACCTGGATCTTTTCAGGCCATGCTTGCGGATCGTCACTGCCCAAACCGGCCAGAAAGTGAACCAGGCATTGGTCAGAGCCGTTCACCCGAATAACGGCCAGTACATAGGGCACCTCCGGGAAATGCTCTGTGTCGGGAAAAGCAACCCCATTGGATTTCTCATGGACGACGGTGAAGGCTTCCACCTTGCCGGTTCCGTCGGATTGCAGCCATTCTCCGCATAGCGCCAAGGTCCTGTCGCAAAAGGGTCTCGGCGGGAAAAATGTTCGTTCTCCGCACCGGTTTCCTAGAAAGGTTTTTTCCTTGAGACCTTCCATGAACCGGGTATAGGTTTCCCCCATGGGGGCACTGAAGTCTAGATCAAGGCTCCATTCCTTCTTGATGGTTCTACCCGACATGTGTTCTATCCTCCCTAGTCCCTCTCGAAGATCGCCAACGTATTGAATTGCCCCATGGGGCCTCCCCAGGAATGGGAAAGACCGACTCTGGCATCCTTGACCTGCCTCTCTTCCTCGGCCCTGCCCATGAGCTGGAGGCATGTTTCCGCATGACGGCTGACCGAAGCAGCGATTCCTGAATTGGTACACAAGGTGCCTCCGGATAGATTCACCGGCAGCTTCCCACCGAGGTCGGTAACGCCGTCACGCATCAGTTTCGGGCCCTCGCCATCCTCACAAAAACCCAATGCGTCATATTGCAGATATTCAAAGCCGGCAAAGGGATTGAAAACCTCGGCATAGTCGATCTCTTCCAGCGGATGGGTGATCCCGGCCTCCTGATAGACCTTCCGGGCCAGGTTCTTGAGCATGGGAAACCCGAGAAAATCCCGGTAGCCCACCATATAGGTATCGCTTATGGTGCTCACAGCCCTGAACCAAACAGGCGTGTCGGAAAGCTCCCTGGCCTTTTCTTCACTGGCCAGAATCAGACAGCAGGACCCTGAGGAGACCGGGCATATTTCATACAAACGAATGGGATGGCAGATCACCGGTGATTCCAGGATCTGTTCCACGGAAAATCCTTTGCGAACGTGTGCGTATTGATTGTTCACCGCATGTTTGTGGCTCTTGGCCGCAACGAGAGCAAAATCCTCGGCCGTGGTTCCGTATTCTTGCTGGTAACGGTTCAGATAGTAGCCACCCAGATGAATCGCGCCGATTCCAAAGGGCTTCTCGATCAGCGGCGGGGTCGCCGTATTGAGTATCTGCTGAGCATCCACAGTGGCAAGAAGCGTGCAGCATCCGTAGACGAGCACAATGTCATAAAGCCCGCCGGCCACGATTTGATAAGCACTCTTGATGGCACTCCCGCCGGCTGTACCGCCGGTATTGACGGTAAACACCGGTGTACCCGTGCTCTGTCCGAAACAGTCCATGCTCCGTTCAGGTCTCTGGACCCCTTCGAAGCCATCAACCGTGGCATAGTACATCGCCTCGATGTCAGAGAGGCTCAGCCCCCTGCCCACAAAGTCCAGGGCGGATTGGATACAGGCACTGGTGATCTCAGACCTTTCCCGGTTCTCTTTCTTCACACTGGTGTAGGGCGTATTGCCCACGCCAATGACGGCAACCTTTCTCGGCATTCTCTCAGCCCTCCCTTTCAAGAATCATCACGGCGTGCGAATCCCCGCCGACGGCCCCAATACCCACATCCCCATCGTGAACAAGTCCCCGCCGCAGGTTCCCCGGCTCACCCCCCAACGCCTCATCCCTGAGAAGCATGGCCGCCTGGATCACCCTGAAGAGGCCGGAGCTGTTCGGGCCGTTGGTACAAAGGGATCCACCGGAAAGGTTCACCGGCA
>CAZSUQ010000902.1:0-2491 GCA_964609935.1 uncultured Thermodesulfobacteriota bacterium
ACCTTTTCTATCTTTGCGGCGGCGGTTTCCAGCTGGGACCAAGGTACTACTACCCGGCTCTGGGATTGATCTGTCTTTTGATCGTTCGAGGCTTCTGGGGGTTGTATCGGCTCGCGCAGAACCGCCCCTGGAGGAAACACCTGAAAAAGGCCGTATCTCTATTCCTTGTCCTGGCGTTATCTTACGAGATCGGCATGACGGCATTTTATCTGCGGCTGATCAAGGACATTGTGTACTACGGAAGACACTTCCAGGACATCGGCGGCGTGCTTGAAGAGAGAGGCGTCCGGAACGGCCTGATTTTCATCAAACTGGCGGAAGAAGCCGTGGACTTCGGTCCAGGGGGAATCTTTCTGACGATTCGCAACGATCCTTTCTTCTCCAATGAAAGGCTGACCGCTTTGGACCTGGGAGACGAGAACGAGGCCTTGATGAACCATTACCCGGACCGAAGAGCCTTCCGTTGCGAACTCGGCATTCTCCCCTTGCCGGGGGAGGAGAGCCTGCCGTGTGAGGAGATCCAGCGTTGACCGGTTCCGCTCGGATCTCCATCAGGAAGTGATTCTCCTCGCTTCGTGCCCCGCCCGCAAAGGTCTCGCTCTACCACCATCGGTTTTCTGGAAACGTTTCAGAAGGAAGGGAAGACCAGACATGGCACAGCAGAATCCGCAGGATGAAATAGCTGGCCTGAACGAGAGCGGGAAGGCAAGCCTTGAAAAAGGGGATCCGGCCTCGGCCGTCGAGCACTTTTCCAGGGCGCTCGAGCTTCTCGCCGAGAAGCGTGATCCCGGAAGGGAGGCAGGCCTGCTGAACAACCTGGGACACGCCCGGGTGAAGCTCGGCAGGCTGGATGACGCACTCGCCACCTTTGAGAAAGCGGCCGAGGTTTTCCTGGAGATCGGCGACAAGGTGGGCATGGGCTGGCAACTCGGAAACGCGGGATCGGTCTGCCGGGACAAGGAGGCGCATGATCTGGCACTCACGTACTACGGCAGGGCTCTGGCCGCCTTTGAAGAAACGAACCATCGAAACGGCATTGCAGATCAATACAGCAATATCGGGTATATCCACGCGATGAAGAGCGAACCCGTGGAAGCGCTCGAGGGGCTTGCAAAGGCGAGAGATCTCTACCTGGAACTGGGAGAGGAGAAGAAGGCATTTCTGACCGGGAAAAATATCGATGTCCTTCAATCCGCGGTCAAGGGCCGCCATCCGGATACCGAATCATGAGAGGGCTTTCTCCATGAAAGGGCTGGAACTGTCGGAGAGGTACTTCGAGACGCACGGCCTTCCCATGCTGAGGCGCGTGTTCGCCTCTCATGTGCATCGCATGGCCGCCGGGCTCGTGGGAGACGGATCCGAAGGCTTCGGGTTCGACGACGCCATCTCTCAGGACCATGACTGGGGACCGGGATTCTGTATCTGGCTGACCCGCGAGGATTATGACACCATCGGGGAGAGGCTGCAGGCATCCCTGGATGCCCTGCCCGCGACCTTTGAAGGATACGGTCCCCGGAGGGTGAGTGAATGGGGGGAAGGGAGGGTCGGTGTCTTTGAAATCGGGAGCTTCTATCGAAGATTCATCGGCATGACCCGCCCGCCCGAAGAGCTCGACGACTGGCTCCTGCTCCCGGAAAACGCGCTTGCCGCATGTACCAATGGAAGGGTTTTCATGGATTCGCTCGGGGAGTTCTCGAAATGGAGAGAAACCCTTCTTGCCTTCTACCCGGAAGATGTGAGACGGAAAAGGATCGCGGCCCGCTGCATGACCCTGGGGCAGGCAGGGCAGTATAATTTCCCGCGTTGTTTGAAGCGCGGAGAGATCTTTTGCGCACGGTATGCAGAGATCAAGTTTTCTTCCGACGCGATCTCCATGGTGTTTCTCCTGAACCGGAGATACACCCCCTTTTACAAGTGGATGCACAGGGCCGTCAGGGAACTGCCGATCCTGGGGGAATCGATCCATGAAAAGATCTTTGCCCTTGTCCAGGAGGCAGACTTTGAAGAAAAGGGGAGGGTGATCGAAGGGATATGCACGGATCTGATTTCAGAGCTTGCCCGCCAGGAACTGACGGATCTTTCGAGCTCCTACCTGCCGGACCACGGCCCTGTGATACAGCAGAGGATCTGTGACAAAAAGCTGCGCGAACGGAATGTGTGGGTGGGATAGGAGCGATGGCCGGAAAAGAAGAGATCATCAAGGAGATCCTGGACCGGGAACTGGAGATGTTCCTTTCCGTTCCATCCCGGTACCCGGCTCCCTGCCGCTCCAATCCGCAGGGCTTCCGCCACACGCGGGCGGCCCAGTTTTCGGTCTGGTCCGGGGAGGCCCTGGCGTCCTACCTGGAGGACCTGAAGACGGCCGAACAGCAGGACCGGAACCTGATGACGCTCAAATACGCCCGTATGGAGAACCTGATTCACGAACTGCACGATGATCTCCAGGTGAAAGAACGAATCCACCGGATCGTCTCGGTCCAGCTGAAGTGGC
>CAZSUQ010000903.1:0-2491 GCA_964609935.1 uncultured Thermodesulfobacteriota bacterium
CGTGTCAACAACCTTGATGTTCCCATGGGTCTTTTGTGTTGTCCGATCCACGTAACGAACCTGTGTGTCCTGGTCGGACCTCTTGAGCAGGATGACGATCAGAAAGAACTCCAGCAGACAGACCGCCGTCAACAGAAAGATGATGTTTCTTTTTCTCTTGGCCATTTCTTTGCCGACCCATCGCCATCATCGAACGGAAACAAACGCATCCTACCGCAAGGACAAACGTTTTCCTGCCTGCAAAGGAATGCGCTTAGTGTCCAATTAATGGAGGGGCATGATCTCCCGGGTATTCCACTCACTCCTGTAACACATGTGTTCATCGTCTGCGGGATAGCTCTCTCCCGGTGGGTATGGATACCCAGACATGTTCCTGAACGGGAGTGGATCCACGCTTTCGGAATAAGCCGTAAAAATGCTTCCGTCCTTGGACCAACCGGAGGAATAAAAGAAATAACTTCTCTCTCGGCCAGGCGCCAGCGGCTGGAGTGTGGAAGAATCGAACTCCAGGGCGACTTCATCCCCTGATGCCATGATCACATAGAAATCATCTGCTTCCGTTACAAGGGGCAACACGTCTCCGTGACGTGTATACGACCCTGCGATGGTTTGAAACGGTGCTCCCCGAGAGAACTGGGCATAAAGAAAAGGCCCTATACCTGGGATCGCATCCGGGACATGAACCGAGTGGCCACGGTGGTGCAGGTGAGCCGCCACAGGCTGGATCCTGACCGTACTGTTGCTGCATGGGTCAGGATTTGTCGCTGCGAATGCCTGGTCCCAGTACCCTACAATGTTCGTTACAACCCTCACGCGCCTTTCCTTGCTGAAGAAGCGTCCCGTGAGGTCCACAGCAATGGTCTTCGGCTGCCCACCCGGCATGCCCATGTTTTCAAGAACGGTGATCCAATTCCCTTTCCTGTCCATGATTTGCAGGGAAGGTGGGTGAGGGGCTACGCTGGCCCCCTGGGTCGCCATGTAGCTGCCCGCCTCGAACCATTTGAAAGCGCCGTGCAGGAACAGCACGAACTCGGCGGTGTCGCTCTCTCCAAAATCCAGTTCAATCAGATACTCTTCTCCCAAACCGGGATAAGAAATCGATCCCGGGGGAGGTTGGGGATAGCGCCGGTCTTTTTCAAAAAGAAGTTCCGTCACATCGTTACCCCCTTGATCGTAGGCCTTTCGGGGGCGTATCCGTTTTCGCACGCCATAGAGCCGAAAGGGATCGTAGGGTGCAAGCTGGAACTTCTCAGATCCGATCACCTCGACCCCGGCATCGTGCTCCACGACCAAGAGTTCCGCCCTGTCCAGGTAGGTTACCTCCCTGAGCTCGTTTGTCACCCTGAAAAGAAATCGGTCACGCTTGGGCCTGAGATCCTCCACTTTTATGTATTCGTCCCCTTTCAGGAAGGAGTACCGATCCACAGAAAGCGGAAGGCCCAAAGGGGAGGCAACAAGGATCTCTCCCACAAAGGTGAACTGTTCCCCGTCCCAAGCATACAGGAAAGGACACGAGCCCATCATCCTCACCGTCTGTTTCACTCGAACAGGAGGACCCAGTCTTACCTCCTCCATCTCGTCCCAGAGGCCATTCGGCCACTCAACTTTTATCCAGTCCAGTTTCTCATGTGATCCCGCACCGATGGACAGCGTATCGCCAGACCACCCGATGGCTGAAGTGGATGCCGCAAAGGCGTGTCGAAAGGACATCGTACCCGCGTGAAGGTTCAGCTTGGCTCCAAGGCCTTCCGGATTGTCCATGGTGCCGCGTACGCTTGTTTGGATCCAGCGGCGGCCGTCTCCTGATCGATTCTCAAGCACAACCGGCGTACCGGTTCTTCTGATCAGCAGGAAATCCGGATCGCCGTCTCCCTCCATATCGTGGGTGATGACGGCTTTTGCGGATTTTTCTGCCGACAAGGTCTCAACCGGCCCGGGTAAAGAACACTGATAGTCTGTTCCGCACTGGCTCTGACAGAACGCCACACCTTCCGTGCCAAGACAAAGCACGTCCATATCAGCGTCCCCGTCCAGGTCCAGAACACCGATCTTTTGAACGTTCCCTACCCCTTCACAGCGAAACGTGTTGCTTCGTTTGAACAGACCTGTCCCGTCATTCAAAACAACAACGAGTTCGTTTCCGCCCACCAAGGCACAGATGTCCAGATCCCCGTCAACATCCATGTCAGCGATGGCAGCAGCTCCTTCAGCCCCGTGCGCATCTCCCAGGAGAACCGAAAAATCCTCAAATTGGCCGAGTGACGTCCGTCCAAAAAAACGATTCGCCATCCCGCCCCCATTCAGGAGGTAGAGATCCGAGTCACCATCCTCATCCATGTCCGCAACGATCAGGCCTTTGAGGGCTTCCGTCCCAGTCAGACCCGCAGTCTCCGTCACATCCTGTAACGTCCAGTCCCCCCCGTTCCTGTAAAGGTTCAGACGAGGCGATGCAACCAAGATGTCGAGATCCCCATCACCATCGTAATCGAGA
>CAZSUQ010000904.1:0-1050 GCA_964609935.1 uncultured Thermodesulfobacteriota bacterium
ACCGCGTCTCCGCTCATGATCCATCCGGTGTGGCTTCCCAGAGCTGACGCTGCGCTGGTAGTTTTTCGTAGTGGCTGCTCGTCCTGAGCAGGCGGTTTCGTGCGGAATCGAAGCTCCGCTTCAAGGCTAATCGTTTCACCGTGAATGTACCCCCCAGTGAAGCGATCAGGTTCGTCGTTTTCCTGGATCGATCGTCTCATATGGGTCGATCAATCTGGTTGTGGCATTTCTCCTTCCGGAGAACATCATTCCATTGCATTGATGGACAGGTCCACGTGTTTGTTGAGGGAGTGGACATATGAGCGCTGGAATGCTCTCATTTTTGGCGTTTTTTCTCAAGGTTTTTCCTCCATTCCGTTCTGGACAGGATGACGAGGAGGGTCATCACGTCCTGCTCCGCGTGGTCCTCGGGTTCGGCCCGTTGACTCACTCGGATGTGTATGCCAAAAACCTCGGTCCCATGCGGGTTCCATGGTACTCCATGGGGATGAAATCGCCTAAGGAAATAAGGAAGATTTCAGTGCATAAAGGCCGGGGTCCGGCACGAAGTTGGTGATGGTATGACGCTATTTATGATTTGTGGCAGGTTTACGAAATGGGATATAAACGACTATTTGGATGCCCTAAAGGTTATAAAAATCAAAGGACTCGGATCGGGGAGGTGCAGGGGCCTGGGTCGTCGTCGGAGGACCTGAAGATCGAGACGTCAAAGAGCTTTTTCTAAGAGCACCATGTACTGCTTTCCAACCGAGAGAACATCCCCGAGCTGATGGGTCGTTTCCAGCAGTTGCATGCTTCTCCATCCATCCTCTGCCAGTTCGTTCAGGATGTCGGGGATAGTGGAAATGGGTTGATCGTTCTCATCCTTAACGGTCCATGAGTCTCCGTCCTCAATGCATTCCCAGTACCCAGCCCGTTCAACGAGGTACACGCTCTTGTACTCATAGCTCTTCGTTTTCGTTTTCTTCTTTTTCCCGAGCTCGGACTGGACCGCCTGGCTGATGATGGACTTGAGCTTGTTCTCATCTGAGAGGATGGACGGCGTTGGGG
>CAZSUQ010000904.1:1060-2491 GCA_964609935.1 uncultured Thermodesulfobacteriota bacterium
TCCTTCTTCCGGGTACTTTTCCCCCGCTGCTTCCCCGGGATCTGTCCCGCGATGCGTCGTATGTTCTCACGGGCCAACATGACCCGGTCCTTGGCGAGCACCTCCTCGATGAAACGATTGGCGCTCATGTCTTTCTTCAGAGTGTTACACCCCATGCATGCCGTGGCAAGATTCGAGGGATCATTCTGCTTTCCCTTCGAATAGGGAACGATATGGTCAAGGGTCGCGGAGTCCACAGTGAGCTGCAGATTACAGTACACACAGTGGAGATTGTCCCTGAGGAAAACCGCAAGGGCTTTTTTGTCCGAGGGGATGCTGACCCTCCGGTTGCCCATTCCTCCCTGGACCGTGAAATACTCGCTGTTGCGGCTGAGCACCTGATCGATGGAGTTGACGTTCTTGTATCCGCTGATCAGGGCGAGCTCCTGCGGTGAGATGGGCGCGAAGTTGTTGTCCACAATGATCTTGTAAAGTTTCTTCACTCCTTTTGATATGGCCATGGGTAGGAAACCGTTTATGACATATTTATTAATTTTGTCATTTCTTCGTGACGGAGAATGCTGTGTCATTGAAAAAATGTTGTTTGTCACGGCCAGGATTTGATTCCCAGAATGGACAGTAAGGCTTGGGTCCTAAATGCCATGGATTCTCTCTTCGTTCGATCTTCGGGGCAAGACGATCCCGGCAACCTATTTATCCGATGAAATCATCACCCTTCTTCATGGAACTCTTCACCGAGAAATGTCCGACCTGCGGGAAGATCTTCAGCAGCGACATCGAGCTGCGGGCGAAGAACGATCTTGAGGTGCACCTGCAGGATAATATTTCATGCAGGCCGAAGGCAAGGACGGGCGGGCCTGAGATCAGGTTGGGTCCGAGGAGAAGGTGAAGAAAATTATTTGATACTGAGAATGTGCCTCATTCGACATCAATTGCAATATCCAGATAGATTGATAATTCTTGAAGGAAATCCTTAACACGAGTCTTATCCTGTATCCCTTGTTTCGTAATCTCAAGGACTAAGTAATCTTCACGACGAGCCTTCAATCTAAGAAGCTTATCCTTTTGTGCCCGTTTCGGGTCACCATGAAGGTGCCGAGAGGTACCATCAACGAAAATGAGTATCTTCTTATCATCTGAAGCGGTATACGTAAAATCAGCTTCAAATCGATCTCCCGAGCTCAGCTCGATTAGCACATGATCTTCATCAGGTATTGGAAAATTATTGTTCTTTAGCATTTGAATAAAATCTTCTTCAGCCTTTGAATCAGCAGTACCAGGATCTATATCTTTTGGAATATTTGAGGGGATATCAACTTCCTTCAAAAAAGGTCCCGATAAGTCATACAGAAGATCATTTGATTCGAATCGATCCAGAATTGAATGATTGTATTGATTCTGATATCTCTTCATACTGGTGTAACAGGCTTT
>CAZSUQ010000905.1:0-2477 GCA_964609935.1 uncultured Thermodesulfobacteriota bacterium
CTCGGGCAGCCCATCTACAAGCTCATGCCCGAGGTTGTGGGGTTCAAGTTGGTGGGTTCCATGCAACCCGGCACCACGGCCACGGATCTCGTCCTCACGGTTACACAAATCCTTCGTCTGCATGGCGTGGTGGGGAAATTCGTGGAGTTCATCGGTCCCGGCCTCTCCAGCATGTCCCTGCCGGTCCGGGCCACCATCTCGAACATGGCCCCGGAATACGGTGCCACCTGCGGATTCTTCCCTGTGGACACGGAAACACTCCACTACCTCCGGTACACCGGGCGAACGGATGCAGAAGTGGAGATGGTGGAGTCTTACTGCCGCGAGCAGGGGCTCTTTCGAGTCGAGGACACCCCGGATCCTGAATACGTGGAGGTCCTCGAACTGGACCTGAATACCGTGGTACCCAGTATTGCGGGGCCCAAACGACCTCAGGACCGCATTGCCCTCCATGACACGAAGAAGTATTTCAACATCGACCTCACCGCTCCCACGGAAAAACTCGGCTTCAATGTGAGCAAGAACGAGGCGGCCAGGAGTGTGACGGTCACCTATCCGGACGGCTCCACAGGCGAGCTGAAGCATGGAGATGTCACCATTGCCGCGATCACCAGCTGCACGAACACCAGCAATCCCCACGTATTGATCGGTGCGGGGATCCTTGCCAAGAAAGCGGTGGAGGCCGGTCTTTCCGTCAAGCCTTACGTGAAGACGAGCCTGGCCCCGGGTTCCAACGTGGTCACCCGGTACCTGGATGCAGCCGGGCTAATCCCACATCTCGACGCGCTGGGCTTCCACCTTGTGGGCTTCGGTTGTACCACGTGCATCGGAAACAGCGGTCCTCTGCCCGATCCTATCCGCAAGGCAGTGGAAGAAGGCTCCCTTGTCGTTGCCAGCGTACTGTCCGGAAACCGGAACTTCGAGGGCCGAATCAACCCACACGCGAGGGCTTCCTACCTGGCCTCTCCCCCGCTGGTTGTTGCCTTCGCGCTTGCCGGAACCGTGAACATTGACATGAAGAACGACCCCATCGGCACGGGGAAGGACGGGAAGCCTGTTTTCCTGAGAGATCTCTGGCCCACGGATGAAGAGATCGACAAGGAGATGGACAAGGCATCCAACCCGGATACCTTCAGGTCGGTTTATGAAAAGACCCTCACAGGAAACGAGTCCTGGAATGCGATCCCCAGTACGGACGAGGCGGTCTACAACTGGAACCCCGAGAGCACCTACATTCGTGAACCCCCGTTCTTCATGAACATGACCGAGGAGGCAGGCTCCATCGTGCCCCTGGAGAATGCCCGTGTACTCGTGATGGTGGGCGACTCGGTCACCACGGACCACATCAGTCCGGCCGGCACCTTTGATGCCGAGTGCGAGGCAGGGAAGTACCTGGTGGACAAGGGCGTGGACTTGAAAGACTTCAACACGTACGGCAGCCGACGCGGTAACGACAGGATCATGACGCGGGGGACCTTTGCCAACATCCGGTTGCGCAACATGCTCGCCCAGGGCACCGAAGGCGGCTGGGCGCCCTTTCTACCCACCGGCGAGGTCACCAGCGTCTACGAGGCGGCCATGCGATACAAGAAGGAAGGCATACCGGTGATCGTCCTTGCAGGGCAGGATTACGGGATGGGGTCGAGCCGCGACTGGGCAGCCAAGGGAACCTACCTGCTGGGCGTGAGGGCCGTACTGGCTGAGAGCTTTGAACGCATTCATCGAAGCAACCTGGTGGGCATGGGCGTGCTCCCCCTTCAATACAAGAACGGGCAGAGTGCCTCGAGCCTTGGGCTGACCGGGAGGGAAACCTTTTCGGTCCAGGTGGATGACAGCCTCGAACCCCTCCAGGATGTGGAGGTCCGTGCGGTGAAAGAGGATGGATCCGAGGAGCGATTCCCGGTTACGTGCAGGATCGATACGCCCATCGAGATCGAGTACTATCGAAACGGCGGGATCCTGCACAACGTTTTGAAGAACCTCATTCAACAAGGGTCTTGAGGAAAGGGAAGAACAGGGTTCCGGCCATCAGCTCCTGCCCTTTCTGAGCAGTCTTTTCCTTCCCTTCGGCAGCCCCCTCTGAAACGGGAGGAGGGAAGAAAAGCTAAAGACGCTCTCCCTCTTCCTGAGGCCCTCCCCGATCATCTGCTCGATCCGCATCTGCACTTCTCCAACCAGAAGGCGAATCTTTTCAGGATCCTCTACGGTTTCAGGAGGATGCTCCCTGTAAAAATGAAAGGGCTCACCGTAATAGATATCGTACTTGGGGGGCAGGGGCATCATCCCCAAGGGGCCCAGAAGCGGAAAGAAGGGTGTCAGGGGAAAATAGGGGAAATTCAAAAGCTTGGCCAAAGGTTTTGCGTTCATCATGTAGGGATACTGTTCTTCCGCACCGATCACGGCCGTAGGAACAATGGGCACCTTGTGGATCAGACTGAGTTCCATGAATCCCAGGTTGAAGGGCCTCAGGTTGTATC
>CAZSUQ010000906.1:0-2475 GCA_964609935.1 uncultured Thermodesulfobacteriota bacterium
CGTCGAGATTTCCGAGAGAACACAGAATCGCGCCGAGGATCACTCGGGCTCGTTG
Organism: uncultured Thermodesulfobacteriota bacterium; assembly: GCA_964609935.1. GTDB lineage: Bacteria > Desulfobacterota > DSWW01 > DSWW01 > DSWW01 > CAYTRL01. The sequence continues at coordinate 56 of CAZSUQ010000906.1, forward strand.
AAGTTCGGGACTGTCCCAAGGTAGTGTGCTTTCATACGTTTCTAAAACTCTGTCGAGCAGAATCTTGGCCCGTGCAAAATTACCGACCTCCATCAGTGTCTCGGCGAGGTTGCCTCTCGCCATCGCTAACTCGGGATGATCCGGAGGGAAGGTGCGCTTGAAAACCTCCAGGGACTTCTCTTGAAGGGCCCTGGCCTTGTCATGATCGCCAAGCTTGTACAAGGTAGCAGCGAGGTTTCCTCTGGCTCTTTGCAGATCGGGATGGTCAGGGGAGAGGTTCCGCTCGTAGCCTTTGAGGACCCTTTCCTGAAGCGTCCTCGCCCCGTGAAGATCGCCAAGATCGAACAGAGCACCAGCCAAACTCATCCTGGCTCTTTGCAGGTCTGGATGGTCCGGGGGAAGAGTTCGTTCGCTGATTTCCACGACTGTCTCCAGAACTGACCGCGCCGAGTAAAGATCACCGAGGCCCATTATTGTGAGGGCAAGGTTCTTCCGCGCAATCTGCAGCTCAGGATGAGATGGTGGAAGGGTCCTCTCGTAGGCCTCAAGAACTTGCTTTTGATAAGCCAAAGCTCCGCGAAGATCGCCAAAGTCCGCAAGACTTCCAGCAAGGTTGGCTCGGGCTCTCTGAACGGCCTGGTGATCAGGGGGAAATGTCCGTTCCCGAACTTCCAGGACTTCCTCGAAAAGCTCTCTTGCCCTCCTGATATCGCCGAGAGCCCGAACCATAACCGCGAGGTTACTTCTGGCCAGTTGCAGATCGGGATGATCAGGATGAAGGGACCGTTCCCAGGCCTCAACAACCGTCTCAAGGATTTCCTGTGCCCCCTTGAGATCGCCAAGAGCGTACAAGGCGGCCGAAAGGTTTTGGCGGGCCATCTGAAGTTCGGGATGATCGGGAGGAAAGATCCTTTCCCTCGCATGCAGGACTCTTTCAAATAGGCCATGAGCCTCTTTTAGATTGCCAAGAACATACATCGCATTACCGAGGAACTGCCAGTTTTTATGCAGGCTGGGATCATCGGGACTGAGGATCTTCTCGAGAGCGCGTGTGACCTTTCTCCAAGTTTGTTGGGCAGTCTCAAGATCGTTAAGATTCCACGCATGGAGGCCAGCTTCACTGAGAAGATCCAAAGCCCTTCTGACCTGCACGCAGCCCGGCACTTCTATCATGACGGTCAAGGCATCACGGGTCAGTGCCCTGGCTGCTTCGAGATCTTCCGCCTTCCTCTCTTCAGCCGACCTGGCAAGAAGAGACTTAGCTTTCTCGATCGCTTCGTCGATCGCCTTTTCGCCTTCCAACCGGTTCCTCTCGGTGAGAGTGATCTTCAACATTCCCGTCTTCCCGGTTTCACGCGCTCCCACGAAAAGGAGAATCTGTTCCCCCGCCTTCACTTTCACCGTGACAGCGGAAGATTCACCGGCGGAGCCGGTAGTCTTGACCAGTGGTTTTCCTTCCTCGTCCGTCGCTCTGACCATCCACGACAAGGTCTCTCCCTTGACCTCCACCGTGACCGGCCCGTCGGACACCGCCCCATAGCGGAATTCCTTGTAATGTCCGGCTCCTTCGAGGATGGGATCTTCATCAGTGATCTCGACCTCTGTCTCCTCTCCCGATTTCAGAGTAAGAGGAAGGTTCGTGACGGGCATGGATACATCGGTCGGCTCAGTTTTGTTGGTGGGCTCCGAGCCTGACTCTTCCTGAGCTAGGATCGGAATAACACCGGCGAGAAGAAGGAAAACCAAAAACAGATACCATTTACTTGTTGTAGTACTCATGACATTCCCAAAGACGACCGTCTGTCCTGCCGACCATAGAATTCGCACGCGAGTAAGCAATCCATGGTCAAAATCAAGGCCGACAATACCTAGCAGCCCGTGAAAGAACAATCTATTTCCGGTCATCCCTGTTCAAAAACGGTTTCTGAAAGCCCGGAGGTCCTGAATTGAAATTGCCCTCCTGATCGGTCATGTTTGTTTTTGCACAAAAGAAACAGAATGACCAGAAACCAGGAGGACCTAACCATGATGCGGAGCACAAGCCTGTTTAGTCAACTTTTAAGTTTGGTGGACCGCAGCCAATTTCAGACGCTTGTGCGTAAGCACAAGGCGGAACGCTTCGCGAAGAGCTTTTCGTGCTGGGATCAGTTCGTGGGGATGCTTTTCTGCCAGCTTGCTCAGGCTAAGAGCTTGAGGGAGATTTGCGGCGGACTGGCCAGTACGCACGGGAAGCTCCGGCACCTTGGTCTTGAGGAAGCTCCCAAGAAATCCACACTCTGCTATGCCAACAGCCATCGGCCTTGGCAGCTCTACCGCGACCTCTTCTATCAGGTGTCGGAGGTCTGCAGCAGCTCGGCTCCTGGCAAGAAGACGAAGTTTCGATTCAAGAACAAGCTCCTTTCCCTGGACAGCTCGACGAT
>CAZSUQ010000907.1:0-2474 GCA_964609935.1 uncultured Thermodesulfobacteriota bacterium
GATGTAGATCCCGCCGCCACCGCCAGTGTCTGCAAAGTTTCCGCTGATCATGCAGTTTGAGATGGTCGCAGAAGAAGTATTGCAGAAGATCCCGCCACCGCCAAAACCGTAGTTGCTGGTGATGACGCAGTTCGTGATTGTCGGGGAAGAGGCTTGGCAGGATATGCCGCCGCCCGAAGACATATACTCACCGCCATTCTGAATCGTGAATCCATCGATTACGGCATCCAGCGTCTCACCACTCTCAAAGACCACAACAATTCCTGAAAGGTCCCCATCGATGATCGTGACCTCCGGCCCCGAAGTGCTCACCAAGGTCAGGTTTTTTCCGCTGAAGTTGATGTGCTCCACATAGGTCCCTGAATTGACCTGGCAGGTGTCACCGTCAACGGCCGCGTCGATGCAGTCCTGAATCGCGGTGAAATCTCCGCCGCCTCCCTGGTCCACGATGTACGTTGTCTGGGCAGCCGCTGGAACGGAAAAAGCAAGGAAGAAAGAAAGGAGAAACACAGACATCAAGCCGATGCGGGCTCTGGTTTTCATGTTTCCTCCATGTGCTTGAATTTCCTCTTATATTGAATACTTCCGGCCTTCTTTTTCTTAAAACTTTCCCTTTTTATTATTATAAACGATAACAATCTAAATCTTAATGCGATTTATCAAAAAAAATTGGGAATAGTCAGTTGGGATTGTGCCTTGCTGGTCATCAGGCACCACCATCCCTGCGTGTGTTTCAGTAAACCTTAAGGTGCTCTTGACGAATTTTCTCTGCGCAGACATGGGCTTGTTGCAATATGCGGGCTAGCGCGAGAGTGTTCGGACAGCGGCGACCATGGTTTTGAGGGTCATGTACCGAATGGGTTCGGGCGGGAGGCGCTTTAGGGTTCTATTGACAAAGGGGAGGTCCTGCCAGGGCCCCGGGTTGTCTGCATAGAGGTCTGCAACGATCTTGCCGGACAGGTGGGCAAGGTTCACGCCCTCTCCGGTGAAACCGAGGCCGTAGTAGATGTTCAGGTACTCCCCGGTCACGCCCACGGCCGGGCTCAGGTCCAAGGATGCTCCGATGGGGCCTGCCCACACGTACTCGATACGCACGTCGCGGGCCTCGGGAAACCGCTGGGCCAGGCCTTTTTCGAAATGGGCGCGATACCTTTCGACGCGTTCCGGCGGCAGGGAGGTCTTCCCACCGTACAGGTATTCCACATCTCCGCCACCCACGATGATCCTGTAGTCCTCGCTGATCCCCATGTACCACACGGAGAAGCTGGAGTCGTCGAACCCGCGGCTTGCGTGCCAGCCGATGCGGTGGAGGCCGTCCAGCCCGAGGACCTCCGTGGCGCCGCAGGGGTTGAGAAGGGGCGCGATCCGGTTCCTGAAATAACCGAGCCGGGGTGTATAGGCATTGGTGGCAAGCACAACGGCATCGGCCTTGATCTTCCCTTCAGGCGTGGAGAGTATGCACCTGGGCCCTTCCTCGATCTCGAGGACCGGGGATCGCTCGTACAGGTCCACGCCCCGTCCCTTGATCACCTCGGACAGTCCCTTCAGGTACCGGGCAGGATTGATCTGCCCGTAGTCCGGGTGAATCAGGGCCCCGAAGTAGCCCTCGGCGTTGATCCACTTCCTGTAGGCTTCGGCATCCACAAACCGGATGGGGATCCCGATCTCAGAAGCTTTTTCGGCGTGCCTTGCCATGGAATCCGCATCCCTGCGGGACGCGGCCAGGGAGAGGAACCCCTCCCGTGTGTATCCGCACTCGATCTTGTACCGGTCGATGATCTCCTGGTAGAGGTCGAGCCCGTACAGGGTCTTGTCCCAGAGCCGACGGTAGGCCTGGTCCAGCGGCCTTCGCTTCAGGGAAACCCCGGACATGGAATCCCAGGACTCGCGGGCGGTGAGGGCAAGGACATTCCCTCCGTTGCGGCCGGATGCGCCGTTTGCGACACGAACGGCCTCGATCACCGCGATCTTCTTCTCCGGAAAGAGCTGATTCAGGTGAAAGGCCGCGGATATGCCCATGAGGCCCGCTCCCACGATAGCGATATCCGCGTGTTTCGCGCCCTTGAGGATGTTGGGCTCTTCCATTGGAATGGTGGAGGCCCAGAAGCTTTGATTCGTGTCCATGGTCATCCCCCGTTCGCCACTACATAGATCGGGCTGGACCAGGCCGCGTGTCCGTCCACCTGGTCAACCCTCACGTAGAGGGGATTGTCCCCCTTGTGGAGCTTCTTCAAGGGGAGATCAAAGGAGAAGGTGGTTGCGTCCAGGCGGTCCGGAAGCCGGTAGACAGAGATCTTCTTCTGAAGCCCTCCGCATTCCCATGTACGGGGGCGGAACCCGATGGATTCAATGGGGCAATTTACGCGTCGCTGCTGTGTGCGGATCTCAAGGTCGCCGGCATTCGGCCTGTTCAGGAGAAGGATCAGTCCTGCAAGGCCGCCTGTTGTCACGGATGTCCACTCGATCCGGTTCCT
>CAZSUQ010000908.1:0-2471 GCA_964609935.1 uncultured Thermodesulfobacteriota bacterium
GCACTGGCTGGCCCGAAGGCTCGCAGGGAAAACCGTATACACCACCTGTGGAAGATGCCACTACGAGAACGACCTCTATGGCGCGGAAAGAGATCTCTACTATGCAAAGGAGGTGACTTTTCAGCCCATCGATCAGGCAGAACTCGAGTGGGCCGTAGCTGGCAGTGGCTCCATTGCAAAGGGGAAAAAGTTGGCACTCGACTTGGGTTGCCTGGGGTGCCACAAGTACCACGGCCGCGGAGGGGTGCTGGGACCGGAGATTACGCACGTGGGGGACAAGACCGTTCACGATTTCGATTTCACCCACCTGCATGGAGAGCACACGGTTTCCCGGTGGCTGTTCGAGCATTTCAAGAATCCGCAGGCCGTCTCACCGGGAACCCTGATGCCTGATCTCGGCTTGACGGATGAGCAGGCCCATGCGCTCAAGGATTACATGCTGAGCCTCCACCGAAAAACCATGCCCACCCTCTATACACCCATCCCCCCGAAAAGGAGTGGGAACACCGCAAGCGGTAAACAGCTCTATTCCATGTTTTGCAGTGCCTGCCATGGGAGGAACGGCCAGGGAAGCACGGTGCGTGATTCCCTTGAGGACCGTGCCGTTGACAGCCCCCAGGAATTGATGGTGCCGTCCCTGAACCATCCGGATACACTCTCCGTGGCAAGCAACGAATACCTCGGCTACATCATCCGCAACGGCAGGCCGAATACCACCATGATTCCGTGGCAAAGAGCACAGCCCGGCGGAGGATTCGGAGGCGGCTCTGCGGAGGGAGGGGGAGGCCTGTGGCACGAGGAGATCGAACGGATCGTCCAAGCGGTTCGATCCTGGCAACCGCCTCATCCGGACCTGAGTGCAGTGGCTGCTTCCCGGGGAGATGCTCGAATGGGACAATCCCTGTATCGGTCCAACTGTGCGGCATGCCACGGGTTTAGCGGCCAGGGGGATATCGGCCCCTCTCTGCGCACACCCGGCTTCCTCGGTGTCGCCTCGGATGAATTCCTGGCGCATTCGATCATCGACGGTCGTCCCAACACGGCCATGCCGAGCTGGAGAGAGCTCGACTCGTTGCAAATCAGCGACCTGATCGCCCTGTTCCGGAGCTGGTATCCCTCGCAAAGCGAGCGTGGAGAAACCCTGAAGCTCCTGAAGGTTCGGAGAAACAATGCGAACGTGTCGGCACGAATCGGCCGAATCCTCTATCAGGCGAACTGCACCATGTGCCACGGCGGAGAGGGAGAAGGCGATCTGGGTCCATCGTTGTCTACGCAGGAATTCCTGACCCTTGCGGGGAATGACTACCTCTTCGAAACCATTTCATCCGGCAGGCCGGGAACGGGAATGCCGGCGTGGAGCCACCTCTCCAACATGGATGTGGCCTCCCTGATCCGGTTCGTCCGCACCTGGCAGACGGCCTCTTCGAGGCGCTTGCCTGAAGAAAGGGCCCAAGGGGACTGGGATACCGGGAGAAGGCTCTTCGAGGGACTGTGCGTAAGCTGTCACGGGAACCATGCAGAGGGCGGCGTTGGCCCCCAGCTGAACAACCCGGTCTTTCTTCGAATCGCAAGCAACGCCATGTTGCGTGAGTGGATTGCATACGGCAAGTCAGGCACGCCCATGCGGGCGTTCGTGAAAGGCGGCCAGGGGACCGCAGAGCTCAGCTCGAGGCAGATCGATGACCTGGTCTCTTACCTGCGCTCGCTCGAGTGGCGTGAGCGTGTGGCTTCCATGAAATCTCCGTCCGGCCGACCGGAACTCGGAAGGCTCTGGTTCGCCACGGTCTGTGCCTCCTGTCATGGAGCAAAGGGGGAAGGTGCCAGCGGCCCCTCACTGGCCAACCGGCAGTTTCTGAACGCGGCCTCGGACGGGTTCCTGATGGCCACCATGGCGCGGGGACGAGACGGTACCGAGATGAGGCCCCTGAAAAAGAGCGCGCAGTCCATCGTCTCGCTGTCCAGCGACCAGATCAACGACGTGGTGGCCACCCTTCGTCTCTGGGAAATGGCGTCCCCGGACTCCGGCATTCCACATAACTTCGTGATCCCATGGGACCTCGGCTACGGCCGGGAGACCTACGTAGCCAACTGTTCCGGGTGTCACGGCGTTCATGGAAAAGCAGAGAAGGAAGAGGCTCGCCTGTCAGCCTGGGCACCGGAACTGAACAACGAGGGATTCCTTTCCGGAGCAACGGACGGATTCCTGCAGGCAACCATCGTGAAGGGACGGATGGGAACCGCCATGAGGCCATTCGGCACCGGATTGCAGGGCCTGGCGGATCTGTCCTCCAAAGATATCGATGACGTGGTGGCCTACATCCGGCAATGGTCCACCCGGACGGGGTCTCCCATGACCCTCCCTGCCCAGGAAAGCCTTGTGGCAGCCCGTCCTGCGAACCCGGAGTTGGGGGGCACGGCCAGGTGTGTAATCTGGTTTCGGATCAACGCGAAGAGTTTAGGGTTGAGATTGG
>CAZSUQ010000909.1:0-2468 GCA_964609935.1 uncultured Thermodesulfobacteriota bacterium
CCCCGGCCGTTTACCTGGACGAGGACACGTATAATTCCACACCGAGTTCCCCTGATTATGAGACCCGGCTGCAGACCTTCATGGATCTGCATCACCCCGGACGAGAAAACGTGGGCGGCCCTTATGCCTCGGCGGCCTACCTGGCCTTTCACGGCACCGAGCCTCCCAACGGGCTTCTCCAGGCTGTCCAGGGGTCCCTGGAAAAGATCAACGAACGCAGGGACACGGCGGATTTCGATATGAACGGCATCCTGCGCCTGGTCTACCAGTTCAGCGGAAGCGGGTTGCTGAGCAACGAATTCCTGGAAGCGGCCGAGACGTGCGTGAAGGAATTCAAGTACTGGCCTGACGAACTTGCGGATGCGGATCCGAACGGGAAGTCGGATTCCGATACCGCTTCGGGCAAGCGTGTGCCCGACAGCATGTGTACGTGGACCGAGAACCATTTCATCCTGTTCTCCGCCAGTGCGTACCTGGCCGGCCAGCTATACCCGGACGATTATTTTCCAGCTGCCGGGCATACGGGACAGGAAAAGATGGAAATTTTCCGCCCAAGGATCCTGCGCTGGTTGGATCTGCGATTTCGGACCGGGTTCAGCGAGTGGCTCTCCAACGTCTACTACGAGGAAGACCTGGCCGCGCTCCTGAACCTGGTGGATTTCTGCCGCGACGAAGAAATCGTTAAGCGTGCCGCCATGGTAACGGACCTGCTCCTGGCAGACATTACACTGAACCAGTTCCGCGGCACCTTCGGAAGCACGCACGGGCGGAGCTATGAGAGGCACAAAAAGGACGGAGCCCGCGACAGCACGGGATCCATGCTCAAGCTCATCTCCGGGACGAACCGGTTCCGGTTCGGCGACATGGGCGCTGTCTGCTTGGCCCTGAGCGAAGGATACGAGATCCCGAATGTGCTCTATGAGATGGCTGCGGACGCGGATCGCACGGAGACGCTCAACCGTCAGCGCATGGGCATCCTGCTGGAGGAAGCCGACAGGTGGGGGCTGGACTTCGACCGGCTCGAGGACGGGATGACATTCCTGACCCTGGAGGCGTACACGCACGAAAAAACCATTGACCTGTTCATGCGGATGCTGGACGAATACCAATGGTGGGAAAACAGCTTTTTCGGCCCTTTCAATGCGTACAGGGATCTGATCGACCTCGCCCGCAGCGCAGACATCCTGTCGGATCTGGCCGGCATCCTGGACAAGGACCTTACGCGCAACATGCGCTCAGAGGCCCATCTGTATACCTTTCGGACCCCGGACTACATGCTCAGTTCTGCGCAGGACTTTCGAGGTGGATACGGGGGAGATCAACACCACATCTGGCAGGCCACCGTGGGACACGATGCGGTCTGTTTCACCACGCATCCGGCTAAATGGGAGCGTGATGGAGAAGAGGACGGCGAATCACCGAACTACTGGACCGGAACCGGAAGCCTGCCTCGTGTCGCGCAGATAGAAAACGTGGCTATTATCCTGCACAACATCAACACCCTGCCGGGCCTGTACCTGACCCATGAACTGATCTTCACACATGCGTGGTTGCCCAGAAACAAGTTCGACGAGGTGGTGGAGCAAGACGGCTGGATCTTCTGCCGCAAGGGAGACGCCTACCTGGCCCTGTGGTCGCAGAAACCCTATGTCTGGCAAAGCAAAGGCCCGGACATGGACGCAGAGATCATCGTGGATGGAAAAAGAAACGTGTGGATCTGCGAGTTGGGACGGAAAGCGGTGGACGGAGAGTTCCAGCAGTTCAGGGAGCGCATTCTGTCCGCGAGCCTCACCACCCTCGGCCTGCGTGTCCGGTACGACTCCCCATCACAGGGGCGGCTCGAGTTCTCCTGGACCGGAGACCTGAAACAAGATTCCCGGATCGTGAATTTGCGTGATTACCCGCGCTATGAAAATCCTTACTGTCAAGCTCCCTTCGCCGGAGACAGGGTCCGGTTCGAAGCGAACGGCCAGTGGCTGGACCTGGACTTCCAGGCATTGACCCGTCAGGCCAGCGGTTTCATGGGTCGTGAATGAAATGACATAGAATCCTCGGTTTCGGGGCCTTTCCGAGCTATTCCTCGAAGCGCCCGGCACTCGCTTCCCGGCACATACGGCGGCTCAACAGATTCAGCGCCACCCCGATGGCATCCGCAGAAAGATGATGCGGTATGCCCCGGTCTACCAGCAGGGTCAAGTTGGCGGGAAATTCGTTGTCGCCGAGCCAGAGGATATAGTCCACCGGGAACTTCGGAAAGAAATGAAAGCGGACCGCCGCGTCGCCGCCCCTGACCTGTACCCCTCCCAGGCGCTTCGCGACGTCCAGGAAGCCCTCACCGTCGTTCCCGAAGGTCTCCTCCACTCTGCGCAGGGCGGTCTCAAGGCCGTTTCGGAAAATATCGACCCCCTTGAATAGGTCACGGGGAACCACCATGTCATAGGTGGCGGGATCCTTCCGCACACTTGCCA
>CAZSUQ010000910.1:0-2468 GCA_964609935.1 uncultured Thermodesulfobacteriota bacterium
GTATAAGGCACGGTACGGTCCAATGTCAAGAACACCGGCTCTGGTTGTCGCCCCCTATCCCTTTTCTGGAGCATTGGGTCACGGCTCCCAAAAACACCTCCCGCCTCAAGCGACCCATCCTCGTCTATCCCTTTAAGATCGTTCATGAATGCATCCATTTGCCTCCTGTTGGAATCCCACGTCGAAATGAAGTCAGGTGACGGTTCCTACGGGCTTTCAGTTGACAGAAATGGTACGCGCTCGTATAATTCTATATCGTACTGTCTTTGCGCTTTCGACAATCAGGAATCCCCCATACCCATTCCGTAATCGTTCGGTAAAGACTTTGAGAAGGAGGTGCACACAAATGGTTCAGGAGATCAAGAAAGTGGCCGTCCTGGGTGCAGGCGTAATGGGAAGCGGCATTGCGGCACACATGGCCAATGTCGGTATCCCGTGTTACCTGCTGGACATCGTGCCCGCTGAGCTGGATGACAAGGAGAAGAAGAAAGGACTCACAAAGGAAAGTCCTGCGTTCAGGAATCGCTTTTCCATTCTGGGGAAACAGGCCGCCCTGGGTGCCAGGCCAGCCGCCTTCTACTCAACCAAGGATGCGGACCTTGTCACGGTAGGGAACTTTGACGACAACATGGCGTGTCTCAGCGAATGTGACCTGATCATCGAGGTCGTCATCGAGAACCTGAAGATCAAGCAGAGCCTGTTCAAGAAGGTTGCCGAACACCGCAAGCCCGGTTCCATCGTAACGTCCAACACGTCTGGAATCTCGGTGGAGTCCATGGTGGAGGAACTGCCCGAAGAGTTCCAGCAACACTTCTGCGTCACCCACTTCTTCAACCCTCCCCGCTACATGAAACTCCTGGAGATCATCCCGCACCCCAAGACCGACAAGGACCTCCTGAATCAGGTGGATCATTTCTGTACCTACGTGCTGGGCAAGGGGGTGATCTACGGGAAGGATACCCCCAACTTCGTGGCGAACCGGGTGGGCGTTGAAGGCATGATGTATGCCATGCGCCTGATGATCGAGGAGGGGTACCGGATCGACGAGGTGGACACCATCACCGGCCCGGCCCTGGGAAGGCCCAAGACCGCCTCCTTCAAGACCGCGGATCTCGTTGGGCTGGACACCCTGGCGCATGTGGCAAAGAACGTGTATGACAACACCCCGGACGACGAGCGCCGAGAGGTCTTCCAGATGCCGGAATTCATCCAGCAGATGGTGGAAAAGAAGTGGCTGGGCAACAAGACGAAACAGGGCTTCTACAAGAAGGAGAAGAGCCCGGAAGGGAAGACGCTGCGCAAGGTCCTGGACTACAAGACCATGGAATACGTGGACGTGGAAAAGTTCAAGTACGATTCCATCAAGGCGGCCAAGGCCATCGAGGATGACGGGGAACGGATCAAGGCCATGGTCTACGCAGACGACCGGGGAGGAAAATTCGCATGGAAGGTGGTGGCCGAGAGCCTCCTCTATTCCGCACGCAGGATCCCCGAGATCTGTGACTCCGTGATGGACGTGGACAAGGGAATGAAGTGGGGCTTCAACTTCGCGCTTGGTCCCTTTGAGACCTGGGATGCCATCGGTGTGCGAACCTCGGTTGAGAAGATGAAGGCCGACGGCATGAACGTTCCTCAGAACGTCCTGGATATGCTCGAGACCGGCAAAGAGAGCTTCTACCTGAAGAAGGACGACGGCAACTACTGTTACGACTTCGGCAAGAAGGACTACGTGAAAATCGACGCGAATCCCCACATCATCCTCCTGCCCGAGGTCAAGGAACGGAACAAGGTGGTGGACGGAAACAACGGAGCCTCCCTTTACGACATCGGTGACGGCGTGGCCTGCCTGGAATTCCACACCAAGATGAATTCCGTCGACATGGACATCATCAAGATGCTCAGCAAGAGCGTGGACATCGTGGAAAAGGATTTCGAGGGCCTGGTCATTGCCAACCACGCGGAGCGCTTCTCCGTGGGGGCCAACATCTTCCTCATCCTCGTCTACGCCAAGGAGAAGAACTTCGACCCCATCAAGGAGGTGGTCAAGGGCTTCCAGGATGCAAACATGAAGCTTCGCTACTCGGCCAAGCCCGTTGTTGCCGCGCCGGCCGGGATGGCCCTGGGAGGCGGCTGCGAGGTGGTCATCCATGCGGACCGCGTTCAGGCATGTGGGGAAACCTACATGGGCCTGGTGGAAGTGGGCGTGGGCGTGATCCCCGCCGGGGGCGGAACCAAGGAACTGGTCAAGCGCATGGTGGAAGGGATCCCGGGAGACCCCCCGGACAACATACTCCCCTTTGCACAGAAGGCCTTTGTTCTCATGGCCCAGGCCAAGGTGGCCACCAGCGCAAAGATGGCCATGGACTTCGGGATCCTCAAGCCGTCGGACGGGATCACCACGAACCGTGACCTGCTCATCCACGACGCCAAGAATGTGGTGCTCGGCATGGCAAAGGCAGGGTACCGCC
>CAZSUQ010000911.1:0-2466 GCA_964609935.1 uncultured Thermodesulfobacteriota bacterium
AGGTGAACTCCTGGTGGCCGGACAACGACGGCTCACCTGCCTGACGGCGGCTCCCCGCCCATCCGAGTGATGGGGGAGGGACCCGGAAGGAGGGATTTCTTTACGAACCGTGGGCAGCTTCCAGTTCGCTGCGGGTTGCATCGTCGAGTTCGCCGGTGACAGGCAGGTTGTGTTCCCGCTGGAACGCTCTGAGCGCGGCTGTGGTCTCCGGGCCCAACTCACCGTCCGTATCGCCCACAACGCGGTTGTAACCCAAATTATTGAGCCGTGCCTGAATTCCGCTGATCTCATCGATGGGATCCAGATGGCTCAACAGTATCTGATATTCCTCACCGCCCGATTCCCCGACGATTAGCCGGCCGCTTCTGGCATTGGGGACGATCGGAACTTCGACAAACCCTTCCTCGTCCGTGGTTCCTTCAAACCTGTTTTCATCGATCTCCAGGACATAGGGGACATTGGCTCGCGGCGCATTCTCCTCGTCCAGCAACCGGAACCCCAACCGCTCGGGAACGCCCTTTCGCCGAAACCGATGGCTCTGTCCCGAGTTCACCGATTCCTGCTTCAACTCCTTGTCCGGAACAAAGACCACATCTCCGGCGAGCAGGATATTGGGACCCGCTCTTCTTTCTTTGAGCTCGGCGTTGTCGGGGTGGTTCCAGACCGTCTCCCAGAACAGACCTCGCTCATAAGCGATACTTGCAACCGAGTCCCCTTGCTCTACGGTAACCTCCGGCATTGCCCCGAACTCCATGTTTTTTTGGGTTTTGAGAATCGACCCGGCCTACTCCGTTTCGTGGTAGATCGTTGATTCATTTTTCAGGTCGATGGGATGGTCCGGCATTTCGGTCTCGAATTCGGTTCCCCGCCTGGCAAAGGTATAGAACCTGTTCTGCTGCAAGAGCCGCTCGCAACTGTCCGCCGATGCACTTTCACCCTCTTCACGTACTTCTGCAATCTTATCCTGCAATCTTTCCAGGTTATAGGGAACCGCGGCGTCTCGGTTCTCAACAAACTCATCAGGATAGGCAATCCTCCTGACAAACTCCTCAAAATGCACGAATACAACGGCATCGAGAACATTGATATGACCGGCCAGAAATTTCAGATAATGATCGATCTGGGTCTCGAAGGCCACGGCCCAATGCGGATTCGGCCGTGTGATGGCCTGAATGAGCAGGTCCGTTTCGATCTGTAAATCTTCCTCAAAAGCTCTTGTCCAGTCCCTGTGCATTTCACCGGAGCTGCCCACGATAAAGGTCCGCTTTGCATGGGTCACTCCGGAATGCTCCACCATCCACGCGGAGAAGCGCTGCAGGGAACCGGCCGTCTGTTCGTCCCGGGCCCGTTGCATTCGGGTAAACCACAACAGGTTCGAGCCCGTATTCATGTGGTCCCACACGTAAGGGGTGATTCGGAAATGGTCCAGGAAGAATGTCTGGCACTGCACCCCGGCCCTGCATCGATCGGCTTCACGGATCCGTACGTTGTAGGAATCGTCATAATGCAGGCGCTGCAGGCCTGAGGGTGCTCCTTCCTCTTGGGGCTCCACAGCGATCTCCAGCCAGTTGTCGTTGCGGACGACCTCCTCCCCCGGCACCAGAGAGTATCGATCCCGGATCTCACACCATTTATTGTAACCGGGATGCGCGTAGGCGATGGGGTGATGGACGGCCCGCTCGTCCAGGGCTTCCTGGAGGGTGTCGTTTCCGTACCAGAAGTCATCCGGGTCGATCCGGGCACTGGAGAGGATATCTTGGTAGGGAACATAGAAATAATAGGTGAGAAAGTAGAACATGGTATCGAAATCGCAGCAGATCTTCGGCAGGCGATCCACGGGTATTGGCGGGCCCTCCAGCCGATACCCCAGGTTGCGAATATCCACGTGGGTATAGCCTTGAGGGTCCTCCGCCTCCGGATCCTCCTCATTAAACGGCGGGTCGACTTCCTCGGCGGCCAGCAGCTCCAGAAGTACAATAATATCTTCCGCATGATCAAAATGCATATGGGAGACCAGGATTCCCGATATCGTGTAGCGTTCTTCTTCCGGTTGATCCACACGCACCGCGTTTCGCAGGAAACTTGCAAGTTCTCCGAGCCGTTGTTTCGCATCTCTCTGTTCCGCGGTTAACGGTCTGGGATCCATACGGAAGATCAGGTCCGTCCACCGGGAACAGAACGAAGGCCAGGGGTCCACAAGCAATATTTCCCTGTCGCAGTGGTTGCAGATGACAAAGCCCGCAATCCCCGTGAACATCATGTGCTGATAACAGCCGTTTTTCAGGCTTCGAACTATCCGTCCGGCACTGGATTCCCCCTCATTATTGATGATGCCCACGGTCCTGTCCGTGCTGGGACAGGGCGGTTGCTGGATGGTTCCCGTCTGCTCGCCTATGGGAAGGCATCGTTCGTTTTCCTGATCAGGCATGTCTTCCTCCCATTATGCCGGCCCCGGGTTGCCTGTTT
>CAZSUQ010000912.1:0-2460 GCA_964609935.1 uncultured Thermodesulfobacteriota bacterium
AGTCATAACGCTCCGGTAAAACCGGAGGCTTGGTAGTTGGGAGCAGTCTCAAAGACTGCCAGGGTCAACGTATGTTAGAAATTCCCGTCATCATCTTTTTCTTCGTCTTTGTCGCGCTTTCTCTGGTGCTTGATGTAGCGCCGCACCTCTTCCAGTTCAAATCCAACCGTGGAGACCGCGTATCCTCTCGCCCACATGCGCTCCCCGTTGAAATTTCTCTTCTTCCCACCAAACTGCCGAGCCACGGAAATGGCGCTCTTCCCCTTGATGTATCCGATCACCTGGGCCACCGAGTACTTCGGGGGAATCGAAATGCACATATGTACGTGATCGGCCATCATGTGCCCCTCAACAATCTTGCTCTCTTTCTGTTGCGCCAGCTCGTGGAACACGGGGCCCAAATACGATCGTATTTGACCAAACAGTTGATTCTTCCTGTATTTTGGGATAAATACGACGTGATATTTGCAATCCCATCTCGAATGCGCCAAGTTTCCATAATCTCCCATAGTTTCTCCTCCTTTCTTTCTCCAACTACCAAGCCTATGGAGGAGGAACTATGTCCAATTTCTGCTAAAGGTCAAACCTTTTCTAGTCGCACTGGTCGAACCAGTGGCTTACCTTACGAGTTAGTTAAGACAGGACAGTACGAGGAGAAGACCCTTATGTCGTTGCAGCACTTGAGGGAACTTGAAGATGAAATGCACAAATGCTTTCGCTGCAACCTGTGCAAGATGGTACCCCTGCCCGTTGTTCGCCACCCTGATTTTTTTGACGGCTGCCCGGCAAACCGTGAATTCGTTTTTCACAGCCATTCCGGGTCAGGCAAGCAGATCATGGCGCTGGCGCTCATCCAGGGGCGCATCGAGGCGGACAGTAAGCTTTCCGAGATCACCTATGCCTGTACCGCCTGCGGCAGCTGTGACGTTGCCTGCAAGTTCAACATGGATGCCGAGCGACAACAGGTGAACATGGCCCTGCGCGAACACATGGTCGATGAGGGCCTGGAGTTGCCGGCCCACAAACAGTCTGTAGAGAAATTGAAGGCACACGACCATCCCATGGGCGTGCATGTCCGCGCACCGGGAGCATGGGCCGAGGGGCTTGGGTTGAAAACCCTTCCCGGCGAACCGGCCGAGGTGCTCCTTTTCGCAGGCTGCATGCAGCGCAATGATCCGGGCTCGGAAGAAACCTGTCAGAAACTGGCCCGTCTGCTCCTCCATGCAGGTGTGGATGTGGGCATCCTGGGAGATGAGGAAACCAGTTGCGGTCTTACCGCCTACTGGACCGGCTACCGGGACGTGTTCACCAAGACGGCGGAGAAAACAGCAAAGGCCTTCAACAAACTGAACGTGAAAACCGTGGTGACCGTATCGGGGTCGTGCCTGGGCACCTTTCGCTCCAAGTATCCGGAATACGCCTCTGCCCTCACGGCCAAGGTGCTTCATGCAAGTGAATTCCTCTGGGAGCTGATCCAGGAGAGGCGGTTGGCCCTACCCCGCGCCGTAAGACGCAGGGTTACCTATCACGATCCCTGCTATCTCGGCCGACAGAGCGAACCGCCTGTGGAGTGGCGTGGAGAGATGAGGATGGCTCGCGGCTGCATGACCTATTCTGTGCCTTCAAGGCCGGTCAACCGGGGATGCAAAGGAGTTTACGATGCCCCTCGCAATGTCCTAAATGCAGTCCCAGGCCTCGAGCTCATCGAAATGCACCGCATCCGAGAGTATTCCTTCTGTTGCGGTGGCGGTGGCGGTGTGCCGGATGCCTTTCCGGAGATGGCCCGGTCAGCAGCCCTCCACAGGATCGAGGAAGCCGTGGACGTAGAGGCCGAATGTCTGGTGACCGCCTGCCACGAGTGCAGGATGAACTTCTCCCGTGCGCAGAGCGTAGAGGACAGCCCAACCATGCCTGTCGTTGACATGATTGATCTCGTTTACGAAGCGGCCAACCTATAGCGAAATGGAAGAAGGATCATGGATCGTGCTCAGGCGCACCGTCAATTGCTATCTGTTTTTTCCCGGGGCCAGATCAGCGACGAGCCGGAAGAGGTTGCACGGTTTCGTGTGGTCAGTCCTCTGATAGATTCCCGTAAGCAGCCTGTATGTGTTGTGCGCCCTCGCGACGTCGAGCAGCTTCAGCACCTCCTCCAAGTGGCCAATTCGGGAGGCCTGAACCTCACCGTGGTCTCCTCTTCCGGAACACACGTGAGGGGCGGATTTGCCAGCGACCGCGAAAACATCCTGGTCGATCTTTCTGGCTGGAACAAAATCGAGTGGATCAACCGCCGTAACCGCGTCTGCATGATCGGGCCGGGCGTCACCTACGGAGAACTGCTTGCCGCCCTGAAGCCTCACGGCATGACCGTGTCCATGCCGCTGGCGCCTCGGAGCGGCAAGAGCGTCCTGGCGGCCGTCATGGACAGGGAGCCGTCCACCTGGCCCAACCGGCAGTGGGACA
>CAZSUQ010000913.1:0-2460 GCA_964609935.1 uncultured Thermodesulfobacteriota bacterium
TTTTCGGGCACGTCAAAGGGGCCTTCACCGGCGCGTATCAGGACCGGAAAGGGCTGTTTGAGGAGGCAGACCAGGGAACCCTGTTCATGGACGAGATCGGGGACATGAGTCAGAGCATGCAGGCGAAACTGCTCAGGGCCATCCAGGAGGGTGAGATCAGACCCGTGGGGGGGAAACAGGTCATCAAGGTGGATGTTCGACTCGTTTCTGCTACGAACATGGATCTTAAAGAGGCTGTTGAAAAGGGGGCGTTCCGGGAGGATCTCTATTACCGGTTGAATGGTGTTACCATTCAATTGCCTTCTCTGAGAGAGAGAAGAGAGGATATCCTCCTCCTGGCGGATCATTTCTTGAACAGCTTTGTCGTTGAGGCCGGAATCGAGGTGAAACGTCTGACTCAAGATGCAAAAAAACTTTTATTTTCCTATGCTTGGCCTGGAAACGTCCGTGAACTGGAGAACACGATCAAACACGCATGCGTCATTGCCCAAGGTAAGGATATCCTGATTGAAGACCTTCGGTACAAGCCTGAGCTCTTCGCGGTTTCCTCTTTTACGGAAGGAGAAAAGGAGGGACTGGAGGCCATAATTTCCATACACAAGGGGCAACAAGGGAGCATGGATGGCGATTCCATAGGGCAGGAAGATCATTCACGGGCCACGATCAAGAGCCTTAAGGAGACCGAAAAGGCTGCGATCGAGGATGCTCTGCGTGCTTGCGACGGAAAGCGGAAGGAGGCTGCAAGGCTTCTCAATGTTCCAATCAGGACCCTTTATGAGAAGATCAAGAGGTATGAAATCAGCTAGAATCTTGCAGAAATCGATGCAGAAACTGCAAAAATGCAAAATCTGCACGAGAAAAATGCACGAATTAAGCCACATCTTGGGGAAGAATCTAATCGCAACTCGAATATATTGAGATTTTACCTTTTTTTTTTCTGTGGCAAAAAGGCTCTTTATTCCGGGATTTGTGAACGGAAACCCCGATATAATCAAGCTTCCCGCAAGCGATGATCATGATTCTGCTGGTCAGGTGGTATACATTTTGCTGTAAAAGGGGGTAAGTCAACCAAATACCATCCGGGAATGCCGGATAATTCGTAGGCAAAGAGGAAGGCAACTACGAATTATCCGGTTTTCTTTTGTGGGCTTGAAACGACCACATTCCATCAGAGCTTACCGTGAATATGTACACTCAAGTCTGCAAGGCGATTCGTGTAACTACCGTATTCATTGTCATACCATCCGAATATCTTCGCGTGCGTAACCGGTACATTCAACGTGGGTTCGCGGATCATTGCCCGTGCATCTTCGGGTAGACCCGGAATCTCCCTCAGATCCACGTGGATGAATCCTGTCCTGGTGTGTGTTTCACATCCCTCGATGATCACGGCCGCGGAATCTCCCACAAGGTCTGAGGACACATTCTGTTCCGTGGAGTATTTCAAAAGGCCCTCCTGCTTCTCCCCTGCAGCCTCCTCGTAAAGCCTGTTAATGAGTGAGGCCGTGATGGAGCTGCTTCCGTCCTCCCTCAACCTGGACTGGAAGGTTACATTCAGAATGATGAGAGATTCGGTGGGTATGGGTATGCGAACCGAGTCCGCCATGAACCCGATCTCCCGCACCTCGGGCAGGACCTTCTCCAGGGCCTTTGCCGCACCGGTGGAGGTGAGAATGATGTTGTTCAAGGCGCTGCGTGATTTCCTCAGGTCAGACTCTCCTGCCTTTGGCATGGCATCCAGCACCCGCTGAGTATTGGTAGCCGCATGGACCGTGGACATGGAGGCCGTCATGATGGCTTTGGATTGAAAATGCTCGAGCAGAGGGAGAATCATGTGTGCAAGGGCCGTTGTTGTGCAGGATGCTGCGGAGATCAGCCGATGTTTTTCGTCATCAAACCGATGGTGATTGATGCCATAGATGAGTGAAGCGGCATCGTCAGGCATCTTCAGGGATTTGTCCTTGATCTTGAATGGAGCGGAAATGAGAACCCGTTGAGCACCGCCCAGAAGATGTCCCCGAATGGAGCCCTTGGGGTGATCGGACTGAACCGTTGGGTCGCTGAACGACCCCGTGCACTCCACAACCATGTCCACACCGTAATCCCTCCAGGGGATCTCCTTTGGGTTCCTATGTTCTCGAAGGATCGTGACCGGGATTCCGTCCATGAGGAGCTCACCTCGTTCCTCGTCCACGATGTGGATGATCCTTTCTGCTCGATAGCCGTACAGGAAGCGATGGAGCGGTCCGTATGTAGAGTCCTTTTCCAGCATCTCCGCCACTGCGGAAAGGCTCCTGCCAACGGCCCTTCCCTGGTTCACAACGATTCTCTGGAAGTATTTTCGTCCGATGTGATGCCACAAGGTGAGCTTGCCGATCCGGCCCAAACCGTTGATGCCGAGGGTTCGCAGAGGTGTCTCTTCCAGGGGTCCCTTTTTTGTCGGGGAGTCTTTCACTTCCG
>CAZSUQ010000914.1:0-2459 GCA_964609935.1 uncultured Thermodesulfobacteriota bacterium
GGTGGAAGACGGGGGGGCGGGCAGGAGCTCGTCGAGGCGGGCGAGCACATCCACGTTTCCGTGAAGAAACATGTTCTCCCTGTCCAGGGCCGTGGAAAAGTAAAGCCTGTCCCGGAGAAGATCATCGAACGCGCTTTCCGAGAGTTCTACGGTGAAAAGGTTGTTCGGGGGAGACGTACCTTCATGGTTGTAGAGCCAGTAAAGGATCCGTTCGGGTCCGGCCGTTTCCCGGATGCAAAGGCGGAATCCGCCGGTCATGCTTCGCATGGTTTGGACCGCGCCCTGAACCATACGCCAGGTCAGGCCGGCCGGGACGACCCGGTACCAGGGTTTTCCATGTTTCGAGGAATCCTTTTTGCTCGATCCTCGATCATGCACAGGGTCCTGCTCCCATCGTATGCGTATCGCCTTCCCTGCGGTCCTCCACCAGAAATCCAGGTCCTTTCCGGACACCATCAGGTGCGTGACGGCCCGGTTCGAGGATGCAGGCCAGGGCCCCACATTCATGGAAAGGCGTTTTCCTTTCCCTTCTTCCTCCATGATGCTGAAACGGAAACCGAGGCGAAGCGGCACAGGAAAGAGAAGGACTCGAAGAAAGCAGAGAGCAGCCTTGAGAAAGGGGCTTGAAAAGAGCCTCTTCGGATCCTTGAATCTCCAGATCATGGCACCCTTTCCGTTCAATCACGCAGAGAGAAGAAGCTGACAACAAAACCTGCGAGTATTTCTACTACAGTTGCCGAGATACTCGAATCTACGGGCTGTACTCCTCCAAGGTCCTCAGGAGAAAACGATCATAGTATCGAAGCCCGGATGAATACAAATGACAGGGTGGCCCGGGAAGTCACCCCACAACCTTTTTGCGCCATCCAATAGAAATGGTATCAACCTTCACATTCAAGGCTGCTCATGAACGGCCTTTGGAATGGGGAAAAAGGAGGCTTTTGCCCGGCTGCCGCGGTCATGGTACATGTAACATTCACCCTCAGGAAATCGAACTCTTGAACAGGAGGCTCCCCCATGGAGGACGGCGGACGCATCTCGGAACTGATGCGTCTCTACCAGCAGGGCGAGGGGGATGTGTTAAGGGAAATCTATCGTCTCGTCGCTCCCGGGATGACCAACTACCTCTACCGGTTTTGCGGTGATCGAGCGCTGGCCGATGATCTTTTGCAGGAGGTGTTCCTTCGCGTTCACAAGGTCCGGCATACCTTTCATCCAGGAAGGCCTGTGAAACCGTGGTTGTACAGCATCGCCCGATATGTTGCCATCGATGAGCTGAGGAAGCGGGGGAGAAGACGGGAGGCCCCTTACGAAGATGGATTTGGAAACGTAAACGGCCAGAGGAGCCGGGAGAAAGAATCTGCTGCGGATGACTGGGAAGACGTGGAAAAGGCGCTCAAGCAGATACCGAAGGCCCAGAAGGAGGCATTGCTGCTCACCAAGGTGGCCGGTCTCAGCGTTCGGGAGGCTGCCGCAGTGATGGGAGCAACGGAAGGGGCGCTCAAGGTGAAGGTACACAGAGCGATTCGAGCGGTTCAGCGCATCATGAATCAAGACCCATGGAGCAAGGAGAATCAGGATGAAAAGGGGTGATTCGAACGGGCAGGAAGAAATGCCCGGTATGAAGCCGCCTCCGTTTGAAAAGACCCGGATGGCGGGGGTGGTTGAGAAAACGGTTGCCGTACATCCCCTGTTTTCTCCGCCTGTGCGCACGTTGATCCTTGTGGGGATCTCGCTGGTCACGGGCGCTCTGGTCCTGTTGCTCACAAGACCGCGCCCTGACCTGAAGGTCGTGTCCTGGACGGTTACATACGGACCGGCGATTGTTGAACTTGCCATCGGTGCCCTTGCGCTCTGGACAGCCATGCGATGGTCGATCCCCGGGTCAGGGGCCGCCTTCCGGAGGTCCTGCATCGGCGTCGTGGCGGCTTTTGTCCTGGCCCTGGCCCTGGCCATGATTGCACCCTCCCTCGTGGGGCCGGACCATCAGTGGTTCCTTGCAGGCATGAAATCTGAACCGTTACTTCCCTGCCTTGTCTGGGAGGTCTCTGTAGCCGTACCCGTGTTTCTTTTCGCTGTTTGGCTGATCCTGCGTGGAGCCGTGACGGAATCCATGCTGGCAGGGTCATTGGCTGGGCTCGGGGCCGGTTTGATTGCGGATGCAGCCATCCACCTGCACTGCCCGGCCGTGGCCTTGGCACACACGATTCCCTGTCATCTGGGGACCGTGTTCCTCCTGACCGTTGCGGGTGCCCTGGCCGGCAGGTTCCTTCCGAGGTGGTAGAGTGAGAAAAAAAATCATTTTTTGCTCTAGATCAAGGAAATTGGTTCGAGGTCGAAATATCTTCTTGCATACCTGTTGAGTATAGTATTTGCCCGTGTTAGTATACTTTTCCCGTAGGGAATGGACGTATTCAGATTTATCTTGCTTCGAATCGGGTTGTGCAGTAGAAAATTTA
>CAZSUQ010000915.1:0-2455 GCA_964609935.1 uncultured Thermodesulfobacteriota bacterium
GTGAGAGCTAATTCTTTTTGATTTTTTGCGACATCTATCTTGACACTCACCGCCCTCCCCATCAACTCGTTGAGACCGTCGATGCAATTCGGACAGGATGTCGCGACGATCTTTGCACCCGTCCGCAGGATCTGGTCCGCTTTGATCTTTGCCATTTCCTGTCTTCGTTCATTGTATTCCGCGGTCGATCCACCGCCCCCACGGCAGCACCAGTTCTCCGACCGGTTCGGATACATTTCTCTGAAATCGGAAACGGCTTTGCTCAGCAGGTAGCGCGGTTCTTCCGTGATTCCATAATGCCGGCCGAGGATGCACGGATCATGATACGTAACCGGTTCTGTGATGCGGGAGGGATCGAGCCGAATTCTGCCGGATTGCAAATAGTGCAACATGGTATGGAGAAAGCTTTCCACCGGGACCATCATTTCAACGGATGAGGGCTGGACGTTTGTCCACTTGGTCGGCCACACCGTGTGCCCGCATTCGGAAAGGACGATCTTTTTCGTGTTGAATCTTCTGGTCATAGAAAGGATCTTCTTGTTGAAAGCGTTCGAAGCGTTTTTCTCCATGAACCCCTGAAACAGTTCCCGGCTGTCCCAAACCGATGGGGTCATCGTCCAGTTTTCACCGGCCGCATGAAAGATCTCGGCGGCGGCCAGGAGGGAAAAAGGCATGTATTTGATCTCTCTCAGATTCGATACGTACATCAGTTTTGTATCGGGCATGTCTACGGGAATAGAACCGTGTTCGCTTCCAATCCGGTGCCTCAGCTCTTCTTGGAGCCATTGAATCGTATGGAGAAAATCGGTCTCCTCGATCTCGTGGGAGGAAGGAAGGGAAGAGGCGTGAACCGCAGCGTGGACGTGTGTCAGGTGGTTGGAACGTGTCCGTGGGACGCTTTGGGCGGGCAGGGAGGAAACCGTTCCCTGATGGGCACGGATCTCTCCGCAGATTTGTTCCTTTCCAGCGCGTACCGGGGGTGTCGGAGATTCGGCCTTGGCCGGAAGATGACCGCAAGAGCGGATCTCCCGGATCTGCCGCTTGATGTCTGCCAGCTGCGTTTCATCCATGAGATCTTCAAGCGTGTAGTATTCAAGAACCGCCTGTATTTGGGCGTTGATGAGGGTCCAGATCGAATGGGACTCACAAACACTGTTCCGAAGGCAGCATTCCGGGTTGGCGATGCACTCGGTCAATTGAATCGGCCCGATGGTGGCCTTGACGACATCCAACAGTTTGATTTCCGAGGCGGGCTTGGCGAGTCTGTATCCGCCCCGTCTGCCGCTCAAACCCAGCACCAAGGCGTTGCTCTTCAGGAGCATGGCGAGTTGTTCGAGGTAGTTTCTCGAAATACCCGTGATGGCCGATATTTCACTCAAGCGTACAGGGGTGTCGGGCGAAGATCCCTGGGCGATCTCCACGATCATCCGAAGCGCATAGGTGAGTCGCGTAGGCAGCTTCATTCCAAATTCATCAAGGGCCGAAAAAGTGCTTGACAAACTGAAAAAAAACCAAGATACTCGGGGCAAGCCTAAAATATGAGTAACCTGATCATAGATAATACTATGATCAGAAAAAGGTGTCAAGAACTTTTCCTGCTTTCAGTCACGATACGTCCTGGATCTGGAGCAGGATTTCGGCGAGGAGGAAGAAGGGATCGCCTGGGGGCGTGGCAGGGGCATGGGAGTGTCCGAGGAGAGGGTTCCGTATAGAAACCATGAAACGAAGGAGGCCGAAATGGATCAGACGGAAGCTCTGGAAAGAAAACATGTTCTTGTCATCGATGACGAACCCGACATTACCTCGTATATTGCCTCAATCCTGGAGGGAAGCCAGTACACGGTCCAGACAACAAACAACGCCAAGGATGGGGAGCGGATCTTCCGGGAGAATTCGCCTGATTTGATTCTCCTGGATCTCATGATGCCGGGGCGGACCGGCATCCAGCTTTTTGTCCGGTTGAAAGGGGACAAAGAGACCAAAGACATTCCTCTGATCATGGTCACGGGCATCAAGGAACAGCTCAATATCGATTGGCAGGAGATCGTCTCCAAGATGAAAGCCCGTGCTCCGGAGGGGTTTGTGGAAAAACCCATTGAGCCGGCCCATCTGTTGAATGTCATCGAAGATGTTCTTTCCAAGGGGGAAGAACGCCAGGCAACCGCCTGATCCCTTGATTCGAACATGTTTTATTAATCCGTAACGGTATCCCCGCCTGTTGCAGCGGGGCGATTACATTCCTCTCCCTTCTGCGGAGACCGGGAGGCGGTAGGGCGAGGTGAAGGGTTTCACGGCTTGGGTCCATGGGCATGGCCACAGAAAAGTTTCGTACAGTCATCCGAAAGCTCAATCTGAAGAACCGTATCCTTCTCACGACCCTTGCCATCCTCATTTTCTGGGGCTTCAGTGCTGAGCAAGAATACCCCGCCTTTGCTGAGTAGAAAGTACCCCGCCT
>CAZSUQ010000916.1:0-2455 GCA_964609935.1 uncultured Thermodesulfobacteriota bacterium
CGTTGAGGTTGTACAGGCAATCCGAAAACGGGGGATCGCGGCAGACATTCTTCTCACGCCCAAGAAGCTGAAGGCTGCCCTGAAAGAAGCATCCCGAGTGCGGTCCACGGGTGTGATCCTCCTGCTTCCGGAGGAATTGAAGGAAGGAATGCTGGTGATGAAAAACCTGGAAACAGGAACAGAAGTCCGTTTGGAAAAGGCGGACTTTCTTCAGGATCCAGGGAGGTTCATATCTTCATGAGCCCCACGGTTTCCGCCGGACAGCCCCCGGCACCGTCTCCCCGCAGGAAATGGGGTGATCGTCTGCAAGGCGTGAGCAGGAGGTTCCTGACAGGCATCAAGGGGTCCTATCTCTTCTGGGCGCTTGTTCTTTGCCTGTCCGCCGCATTCCTCTGGAGCGCCTTTTCCGGTTCCCGCGGTATCTTTTCCCTGGTGGAACAGCGGGAGAACACCCAGCGTATCGACCAGGAAAACAGAAAAATCCTCGAGCAGAACCAGCGACTTAAAAAGGAAATCTATCTCCTTCAAACCAGCCCGTCGTATCTTCGTAAAGTTGCCCGGGAAGAACTCGGTTACATTGCCGAGGGGGAAAAAATCTATCTGCCGCCCGACACGGCGCCCAGGGCACCAGACACCGACCCGGGTCCCGCGGTGAAACCTTAAAAAACAAGAGGATGAAAACGCCCGAACCGACTGAAAATCATTGAAAAACGCTTCCTCTGTAGAAGGGATCTCATCCACAATTGCCACCTCGAGCCTTTCCCGCACACCGCACGAAAACCCGTTGCGGCGCCGCTTGACAGGAAAACAAGAAAAAATCACTTGATTTTCTAGTTCCAACCCTTTATAAATGAATGTGATTCTTCTCAGGTTTCTGGGAAAGTGGGCTTGCCCGCTTTGCTTCTGGGAAAGTGGGCTCCGCCCGCTTTTTTTTGTTTGAATCGTTTTTCCCGGACGAGAAGATTCCGAAGTCCATGTGAATACTTGAGCTTTTCTTGCTGGGGACCCGATGCACCCGAAAGCTGTTTCGGATCATCTTTCGGAGTTGATTGCTCCGGTACTGGCGGAGGAACGGTTTGAACTCGTGGACCTGGTGTTTCGATCCGAGGCCGGACACTGGGTGCTCAGGGTCTATATCGATCGTCCGGAAGGTGTTAACGTGGACGACTGCGCGGGCATCAGTCGATGCCTCGAAGATGTGATCGAGGTAGAAAGCGTCATTTCACATCCTTATCGTCTGGAGGTTTCATCTCCTGGGCTGGACCGGGTGTTGAGCCGGGAGAAAGACTTTCAGCGGTTTACAGGAAAAACGGCCAGGATTGAACGGAGAGCCCCTCTGGATGGCCGAAAAAAATTCAAAGGGAAAATCCTTAGTTGCGATCAAGGAATCGTGGAACTGGAGGATGACCAGGGACAACTGTTCCGTCTTGCATTGACCGATATTTCCAAGGCCAGGCTGGAAATTGACTCGCCTATCGGGTGCAAGAAACCTCTTCCAGGGAAAGAATCGCGAAAAAAGAAGAGGTGAACGGCTCGTCCTTACCATGAGGCGTCCCCCCTTCTTAAAGAATTTTGATGAACCTTGGAAACAGGGAGTCCATCTCATGTCTTCAGATCTGGAACGGATCATAGAACAGGTGGGTAAAGACAAGGGAATCGAAAAGGAGATCCTCATCGAGGCCCTGAAAGCCGCCATGCTCAGTGCGGCTAAGAAAAAACTCGGTTCTCATCGCGATGTGGAGGCGCAGTACAATTCTGAGATGGGCGAGGTGGAACTTTTTGAATTCAAGACCGTCGTGGAGACCCTGGCCAACCCGGAACTGGAAATCGAACTTTCCGAAGCCCGGAAGAAAGATTCCGATGTGGAACTTGGTGACAGTCTTGGAGAGAAGATTTCCACCGAATCCTTCGGGCGGATCGCTGCACAGACCGCGAAACAGGTGATCATGCAGAAGGTCCGGGAGGCCGAACGGGAAATGGTCTATTCCATGTACAAGGACCAGAAAGGAGAACTGGTTCACGGCACGGTGCAGCGGTTCGAAAAGGGCGACCTCATCGTACATCTCGGCAAGGCAGAGGCCGTCCTCCCGTTCAAAGAACAGATCCCAAGGGAAAACTATCGGATCGGGGACCGGATCCGTGCCTATATCTTCGATGTAGACAAGAATGCAAAGGGCCCCCTGATCAAGTTGTCCCGTGCACGACCTGAAATGTTAATCAAGCTGTTTGAGTTGGAAGTTCCCGAAATTTATGACGGAATTGTGGAAGTCAAGGGCGC
This sequence comes from uncultured Thermodesulfobacteriota bacterium, assembly GCA_964609935.1. Taxonomy (GTDB): domain Bacteria; phylum Desulfobacterota; class DSWW01; order DSWW01; family DSWW01; genus CAYTRL01. Next base: position 2,279 of record CAZSUQ010000916.1, read on the forward strand.
GGCGCGAGAGCCCGGTGGCCGGGCGAAGATCGCGGTGTACTCCCGGGATATCGATGTGGACCCCGTGGGTGCGTGTGTGGGCATGAAGGGATCCCGCGTTCAGGCAATCGTGTATGAACTCAGGGGAGAGAAGATCGATATCGTCCCCTATTCAAGCGAGATCGCAACCTTCGTGTG
>CAZSUQ010000917.1:0-2448 GCA_964609935.1 uncultured Thermodesulfobacteriota bacterium
GAAGGCAACCTGAGGTTCGAGGAAATTCAGTTCCTGCTTTCCGGATACGAACCGTCCATGCGGAGCCTGGATGGGGGGATCGACACGGTTCTCCTGCAGTGGCACTATCTGCCCCTGCCGCCGGAGGCAGCGAAATACGTGGAGGTCCGGGTGAGAAAGAAGCTGGAAGACAAGGGCTTTGCCCCTCCGCTCGTATCCCGCACCGGCGAGACACACCTCCTGCTGGGCTTGAAACCCTCAATCGGACCATAAAAACAAGAGAAACTCGACACCCCCACCCCATTCCAACCAAGGATAAGCACCCACGACCCTGGATTTCTACAATTGTATTGACAAAACTAAAGTTTAACTTTAGCATTGTCAACATGAAATTCATCCCAAGGAAACTGGCCCCGGAGCTGAAGTCAGCCGCCAAGGTTTTCCCGGCCCTCATCCTAACCGGTCCGAGGCGTGCCGGTAAGACGACGCTGCTGCGCAACGTCTTCCCGAAGGCAGATTACTTGCTTCTCGAAGACCCGGATTTGATCGCCCGGTTTCGTTCGGATCCGAGGTCGTTCATCGAGGAGATCAAACCCCCAGCCATCCTCGACGAAATTCAGCACGTACCGGAGGTGTTGAGCTACCTGCGAACCCTTATCGACGCCGCCCCGGAGCGCAAGGGACAATGGTTCCTCTCCGGTTCGCAGGAGGCGCCGCTGATGCAGGGGGTCACCGAGTCGATGGCGGGACGTGCGGCCGTGTTTCAACTGCTGCCTTTTTCCTGCGAAGAGACGGACAAGGTTTCGCTCCTGAACGGGGGATTCCCGGAGGTGCTCGGCTATCCATCGGCACGGAAGACGTGGTTTCGCTCCTACATCCAGACATATCTCGAAAGGGACGTACGGGCCGTGAGCTCAATCCGGGACCTTGCGACGTTTCGCCGGTTTCTTGCTCTTCTTGCGAGCCGCTGCGGCCGGATCCTCAACAAGACGGATATTGCCGCACCGCTGGGTGTATCCGTGCCCACCGTGTCCTCCTGGCTAAGCGTACTCGAGATTACGTCCCAGATCCTGCTGGTGCCACCGTTCTACGAGAACTTCGGCAAGCGGCTGATCAAGTCGCCGAAGCTCTACTTCGTCGACTCGGGTCTGGCCTGTTATCTCCTTGGCATCGAGTCGGATCAAGCGCTCAACAGGTCGCCGTTTCTGGGCCCGGTTTTCGAGGGGTTTGCCGCCACGGAGATTGTCAAGCACCAGATCAACACAGGGCACGGCAAGGCCTTGTACTATTTCCGTGATCGGCAGGGGCTGGAGGTTGACTTCCTGCTCGACCTGGGCGACAGGAAGCTTGCGCTGATCGAGGCAAAGGCGACGCGAACGCCCACTCCGCACCTGGCTGAACCGCTCTTGAGACTGGAGAAGGCGATCAGGGATTACGATGTTCGCCGGTTCGTGGTTCATCGCTCGTTGCGCGGCCGGAGAGGCCTTTCCGCGCTGAGACCCGGCGTCAGGGCCCTGTCCCTGGATCGGCTGACCGATCTCTGGAAAGATTGAGCTGATTGTAAATGCCCGCACTCCTGAAAAGAACATCAACGTAATACGAATCTCGAAAAAAGCTATCCGGTCTGGAACTGCAGGGTGGAAAGCTCTTCCTCTGGAACCCTTGCCTTGATCCCCAAGAACTCTACGCCCACGACACTGCCTTCTTTATCATAATCGAGGATCACGCCTGGGCGGACTTCCTCGGACTCGACAACTGCACTCTCATTCAGTCGAAAGTACAGGGCGTCATCTTCCTTGCTAATTCTTAATCTCATGGTTCCCTCTTCATCCTTCTATCAAAAAATGCCGTTATGGCTTTGTTTGGTTCTACTTTAACATTCATTACCGTCCTGAGCCAACGGTTTCCGTTCTCCTCGATTCGAAGAAGGAAATGACGGGTACCGTCGTCATGTTCCTCGGTCTCCTCCGGGGAACTGATACATCGTTCTACCCATTCCCGACGAATGTCCCGTTCCTTAATCATGTCTTCGCAATGACGAGTAAATTCCAAATCCGGTTCTCCCATCAGCGACAGACTTTGCCGATTTCAAAACGATAAGGCCTTTTAATGGCTGCACAAGAGTCTCTTACTGAAGCCCCCCGGTAATCCGGGCCTTGTCCTCGCATACCGTAATACCCTCGACAGAGACCCGTGCTTCGATATCAACCGTGACGATGTCTTCAGCGGTGGGGCAGATAACCACCGACAAGATGAATGCGCTCACATGGTTTCCCTGGTAATCCACCTGGACTGGGTTAGGATCGATACTGGTGAGCACGAATTGACTGTCCTGCTCCACGATGATTGCGTTTACGATTACGGTATCGGTTCCGGTATCGATGGTAAGGGTCACATGGGGGTTGGTGGGGATGTCTTGCCAGTTGGGCTCCACCAGGGGCGTATTGTTGAAGATGTACCTGATCGTCT
>CAZSUQ010000918.1:0-2447 GCA_964609935.1 uncultured Thermodesulfobacteriota bacterium
AGAGACTCCGCCGCTCGCCGAAAGCACTGCATCAGTCCCACACGACGCCCAGCTGAGGTTAGCAACATGGTAATCCCCATCTTCATGGGCTGCGCTCTTCCGTTTTCTGAGGTTGGGTACTCTTGAACTCCGGCATGGTTGCATGGTCATGGGCGCTTATATTCTTGCGCACAAGCACATTCCAAGTTGTCAGGCACAGAATCCATAAATCTAGCCAGAAGCTTTGATTATCAATATACCAGACATCCAGTTTGAATTTCTCCTCCCATGAAATTGCGTTGCGACCATTCACCTGCGCCCACCCTGTGATTCCAGGGCGGATTTCATGCCGCCGTTCTTGTTCTTCGGTATAAAGCGGCAGGTACTCCATCAGGAGAGGGCGCGGGCCGACCAGACTCATCTCTCCTTTGAAGACGTTGATCAGTTCCGGCAACTCATCCAGGCTGGTGGACCGGAGAAACCTGCCCAGATTTGTCAACCGCTGGGCATCGGGCAGCAGAGAACCCGAGGGGTTCCGTGAATCAGTCATCGTTCGAAACTTCAGGATGTAAAACGGCTCTCCATATAATCCAGGCCGTTTTTGCCGGAACAGTATGGGAGGCCCATGTGTATATCGAACAAGGATCGCGGTCAGCAGCAACGCCGGTGACAGTGCCAGCAGGCCGAATCCGGAACCGATAATGTCAAGAATACGTTTCATGGAACAAGGGATCTCAATAGAGTGGCAATGAATGAAAAATGTTTGAAGCGAAATCCCTGCACATCTTGTTTTTCTGGCTATATTTGCTTTTCAATCCGGGCAAATACATCTACAATTCGGTCGGCTGTATGGCCATCCCACAATGGCGGGGATGAAGGGTTTCGCGTTCCGTTCCGTGTGTCGCGGAATGCCCGGCGTATTCTTTTAATATCGTTGCCCACGAGTACGCTGATACCACCGTGTTCTCTAAGCGTAACCGGACGTTCGGTGTTCCACCGTAACGTAATACACGGGGTGCCCAATATGCAACACTCCTCTTGTAGTCCCCCGCTGTCGGTCAACATCAAGCGGGCCGACAGGTTCAATCGTAACATGTCATGATATCCAACGGGATGCAACAATATCAGGTTCGGGGACGATTTCACCCTCTCCCAAAGGTCAAACAATTTGAGTTTCTTGAGGGTGCGGGGATGAATGGGCCAGACAAGGGGTATTTCCTGGAGGAGTTCATCCAAAAGAAATTTAATGATCCCCTTGAGGACCTTCTTTTCGTCCACATTTGATGGCCGATGTATGGTCATAACCGCATAGTCATAATCGACCAGGGTCGGCGCTGCAGCGTTTACAAGGAGCCTGTTTCTCGTGATAACATCTGCAAGAGTCAGGTCAGTCGCTTGGAATCGATGGGTTTCAAGGGTATCGATCATTATATTGCCGACAAACTTGATCCGCTCTTGGGGAACACCTTCTTGCAGTAGATTTCGGCAAGAAAGTTCGTCGGTGGTGAACAACAGGTCCGACAAACGATCTGTCACCATTCGGTTGATTTCTTCCGGCATCTCCAAATCGAATGAGCGCAAGCCGGCCTCAATATGGGCGAGCTTGATGCACTCCTTCTTCGCTGTAATCGAGCAGGCGCATGTTACGTTTACGTCGCCGACGACCACAACCCAATCTGGTTTGTGCTCTCTCAAGACCTTCTCAAAAGCCATCATGGTCTTTCCGACCTGTTCCGCATGGGACCCGGATCCTATTCCCAAATGGATATCGGGGAGGGGAATATCGAGCGCATCAATAAAGGCAACCGACATGCGGTTGTCGTAATGCTGACCGGTATGCACGAGAATGGATTCAAAGGGGGAAGAATCTGGTTTTCGGTTGTGCTCCTCAATGGCGTGTACAAACGGTGCGATCTTCATGAAATTGGGCCGTGCGCCCACAACAGACATGATTTTCATGATGCGATCACCCTTGGATGCATGATCTCCCACTTATTTTTTTGGGCTATTGAATGGACAACGAACTGTACAGGAAGCTCTCCGTTTGTCATTGTCGTCACCTTGTCTGAGCGCGTGATTGTCGGTTCGCGTTAGACTCAAGAAATCCTACGAATTGCTCTGCCAGCATGACACGGTCAAACTTGCTTTCGGCCAATGCCCTGGCATTCTTTCCCATATCGACACGCAGTTCTGGGGAATCCGCAAGTTTAATTAAGGCCTCCGCGAAGGCCTCTGGAGCCTCAGGGGGAACGGCTATGCCGCAGTGATGCTCCTCAATCATGTCCGAAAGCCATCCGGGGTAGTTATTGACAACGGGCAATCCTGTGGAGATGTAGTCAAAGAATTTGTTGGGTGATGTGCCGTAATAGAACGCCGGGACGTTGGCTAGGACCATTAATCCAACGTCCCCTTCCATCATTATCTCCGTCAATCGGCAGATCGTCACTCAACGCCCGCAAATCATATTC
>CAZSUQ010000919.1:0-2438 GCA_964609935.1 uncultured Thermodesulfobacteriota bacterium
CCAGACCCACGTGGCTCATCATCTCCAGGCCGCTTCCGATGCCCACATCGATGCTTCCGGCCTTGACGAATGCGTTCACCATGTGAAGCGCCTGCTGTGCGGAACCGCACTGGCAGTCCACGGTCGTGCCAGGCACTTCCCAGTGATCCCCTTTGCTCAGCCAGGCGAACCGGGCGTTGTTGCCCGACTGTTCGCCTGCCTGGGTCACCGTGCCGCTGACGACTTGCTCCACCTGGCCCCTGTCCAATCCGGCGCGCTCCAGCACCCCGTTCAGGGCAAAGGAAAGGATCTGGGCGGCGTGGAATCCACTGAGCCACCCCTTGGGAAAGTATCCCCTTCCGATAGGCGTACGGCAGGCTTCAACAAGTACAGCTTCTCTCATGCTTGTTCTCCTTGTGCGGTCCGTTTGTTCACGGTTGGATGACGGGCAAGCCTCGATTCGGCTCAAGTCTTCGCTGCAAGCTCTTCATACAGTTCAATGACCGGTTCGCCCGTGATGAGCGGCACGACCTTTGTGATGAGCTCAGCCAGATAGGGTGCTGCCCCGTGCACGGCAAATGCAGCCTCATCCGCGTACTTTTCATAGAACATGAACTTGCACGGATTGCCCTGTGCCCGGTGAAGGTTGTACACAAGGGTTCCTTCCTCTGCCTGCGTATTTGGAACCGCAGCCTTCAGGATCTCCTCGACTTCCTGTTCCTTCCCGGGTTGTGCCTCAAAGGTGGCGACTACGACCATCATCACATCCCCCTTTACCAAGATTCATCAATAGGTTCTAAACCGGTTTATCTTCTGTATTTATCCGTATCCGTGGCTGTGGCCTGCACCCTCGTTCTCACGTCCTTCACTACGGCCACCAGGGAATCCGGCTCCTCCTTGCCCGGTTCCTCCCACGGCTTGGGCAATCCCATATCCGTTGCAATGATCTTGTAGCAATTGTAGGACTCACTGGATCCGGCGTTTGATCCCACGTGCCAGCATCCTCCGGTGGCATAGAGATTCTCGATGGGTGTACGGTGGTTGACCAGCTCCGGTGTGGGCCGGTTGTCGAAGGTCTGGAACGGGGAACGGTCGATCCCGGCCATGGTCCCGTTCGGGGCCAGGTTCCTCATCCGTGTGTGGTCATAGGGGCTGTTCGTATCCACGCCGATGACGTTGTCCCACGTCATGTTCGGCGCATAGTCCTCCCAGATCTGGATCAGCTCGTCTGCATACCGCTTCTTGATCTCCATCCACTCCTTTTCCGTGTGCGTTGCAGCCGGCGGCCCGAGCTGCTCATTCTGAACCACATGTTTTCCGGCGGGTGCAAAGCTGGGATCCACCAGGCTGTGGCAGCCCACCGTGGTGGCATAGTCTTCAATGGGAGGCCATTTGAGCATCTTCGCATACTGGCACTCCCGGGCGATGTGGATGGGGTCCGGGTCCGGCTGGAGGCCTAGCCACTGGCACTCATGGATGTCGGGATTGAACGCTTCGGCCTTGTACCTGGGTGCTTCATGAACCGCAAAGCTGTACCACATCAAGCAACCGAAGGTCTTTTCCAGGAGTTCCACACGCTTGGCCGTCTTCTGGTCCACGTTCTCTCTTCCGATCAGGTCGAACAGGAGCTGTTCCGGGCTCATTCCCGCACTTACAACGAGCTTGTTCGCCGCGATCTCCGAACCGTCAGAGAGGCGGATGCCTTTTGCTGCCCCGTTTTCAATGAGGACCTTCTCCACGTTCTTGTTGATGAAGAACTCGCACCCCATCTGCGTGAGGAGCTGGTGAGCGGCATGAGCAACCATGTGGGTTCCGCCCCGGTTGAAGCCGATGGTGGGCAGGGTTGTTGCCATGCCCACGACCATTCCCCCCTGCCCGGGCTCGGTGACGTCCACGACCGAGGAGACGGCAAAACGCAGGATACAGGACTGGAGCTCTGGGCTTTCGAACCACTCCTTTGCCGAACGCATAGCGCTTGCGGCAAGAATCAAAGCGTCCGGTTCGATGCCCGCCTCCATGAGCTTGGGATAAACCTCTGCCTGCCGGGTGAGAACCTCGGGCGTCATGCGAAACTCGGAGGGATTGAACAGCATGTCCATCTGCATGCGCTGGTATTCGCTGCTCTGTTCCATTTCCCAGATCTTTTTCCACTTTTCCGCATCCTTTTCGGAAAACCGTGCGATCTCTGCACAGGTTTTCTCCTGTGTGGGATCATGCTTGTCACTGTAAATAGCAAGACAGTTTTCCCTGTCCTTAAACACGAACCCGTCGCTGCAGAGATGCTGTTCCCATTGCGCGCCGTATTCCCAGAACGCAGGGAAATCGCGCCAGACAGGTGCGTAGTACCAGGGCAGGATGATGTTGGCGTGCGTGTTGCCGCGAAAACCGGGTGCGGATATCTCTTCCGTGGCAAGGCACCCACCGATCTCGTGTCTCCATACAAAGATTCCCACCCTCAT
>CAZSUQ010000920.1:0-2437 GCA_964609935.1 uncultured Thermodesulfobacteriota bacterium
TCTTATCGTACGTAAAGCAGCTGGGAAACCAGATCGGAGTCGTATGGGCCTTGCGCAAGGTCTCGAGCCGGTGGTCGGACGAGCACGAGGCCTTCTTTGAGAACGAACGCTGAAGATCGGAGGGGATTCCCCTGGTCTTACACAGGTGACAACGCAGGGGCCTGGACGATGAGGTCCTCTACACAGAGATCCTCCAGGGGCTTGGGCGCAGGAAATACCCTCAAGGCCATGGATAAGAATCCCGGATTTCCGAAGTCACCCGGCCGGAATGAATGATGCGGCGGTAGGCCTCCACCGCCTCGGTGGGCGTCCTCTCGAAGCTCTTGAAATCCACGCTGTACAGGCCGAATCGCATGGCAAAGCCTTCGAGCCACTCAAAGTTGTCCAGCAGGGACCAGTGGAAATACCCCTCCACCGGATAACCCTTCTCGCGTGCCTTCTGTAGCTGCTCCAGGTGCTGGACCAGGAACCACGACCGTTTCCGTTCATCCGTGGTGGCGATGCCGTTCTCGGTTACCATCAGGGGAAGGCCGTAGGAGGCGAACGCTTCAAAGACCTCCAGCAGCCCCTCGGGATAGACCTCGTTGCCGTTGTCCCCCCGCACCACATCCGGCCGGCCGCCAGGAAAGCAGAGAGGCTCGATAAAGGAAAAGCAGGGCAGCGCCTCCAGGGGATAGAGCATCATGGGCACATGCATCGCGTACCAGGGGCTGTAGTAGTTGATTGCGATGCTGTCCATCCGGCCCGCCAGTTCAGGATGAAAACCCGAAGCCCCTTCCCGGCCCCCACGGCTGTTTTCTTCCGGTTCCAGCCAGGGTGAAAGCCTGCCATCGATCAGGGCATCGTAGATCTGGCGGTTGTGAAACCCGTCGATCCTTCCCGCAGCTGCCACATCGTCCGGATCGTTCGGATCCGCAGGATAGATCGGATGAAGGGCCTTCACCAACGTGATCCGGCAGGGATTCCCGTCATTGTCCGCATCCTGGAGGTCCACCTCGCGGATTGCGTCGTAGGCCGCGGCATGGGCACGGATCATGTGAACCAGTGCCTTTTTCGTCTTTTCCATGTTCAGCAGGGAGCCGCCTGGAAACGTCTTGGCCCAGTACGTACCCATGGCGTAGATGAACGGCTCGTTGATGGTGATCCACTCGTCCACGAGGTGGCCGTAGGCCTGGGCCATGCGGCGGGCGTAATCCGTGAACTCGCTTACCACATCCGGGTTCAGCCATCCCCTGCTGTCCGCAATCCAGAGGGGGTTGGTGAAATGATGGAGGGTCACAAAAGGCTCCATCCCCCGGTTCCGGATGGACTCGAACACGGCCCGGTAATGGTCCATGGCCTGTGGATCGAACAGGTCTCTTTCAGGCTCCACGCGTGCCCACTCGATGCCCATTCGGAAACTGTTCGCCCCCATGGCCCGGGCAAGCCGACTGTCCAGGTCAAACAACTCGTAACTGTTGCAGGCCTTGCCGTTGCGAACGTTCCCGTGGCCGTTTCGGAGCCAGCGATCAAAGTCGCAGGGGCTGTTTCCCTCGGTCTGATAGGCGGACACGGAAACACCCCAGTGAAAGCCTTCCGGGAACCGGAAGGCTTCGGTCGGCAGAGGTCCTTTCGAGTCGGATCCGGTGCACGAAAGAAAGAGGATTCCGGAAAGAAGAGAAAGAAACCCTCGGTTCCTGAATGACCTCTTCATGGCTCCTCTTATTCCCGGACGCGGCAGGCCATATCTTCCGGGTACGGGGGGATGTAGGGCACATCCTGGCAGATAATCGGGACGTCTCCGGCCTGGAGAGGAGCTGCCAGCCTGTCCGCGTTTGCGGCCTGGTCAAAGACCAGGAGGTGGAGATCCACGAGAATGGTTGAGATATCCGTAGTGGATTCGAGGCCTAGTTCCTCGGCATCGCGCTGGTGTAGCGGTGCCAGGTTCGAGATTCGCAACAACGATTCCAAGAGGTGTCGGATCATGCAGTGGAATTTCGGCGTTTCATGGAGTTCCGCGAGTTTTTCTTCAAGGGCGGCGCTCAATCCGGTGAACGATTCCTGCTGGAAGGTCTGCAATAGGGTCCGGGCCAGTTCGATGCCGTCCTGGAGTTGAAAGTCGGTGAGGGAAGGCGGCCCTCCCTGGAAATGATCCTGGAAGGGGGGGGTGAGATCCATGGACATGAACTCCTCGCACCCGATGCAGATTCCTTTCTCCTGCCACGGAACGGACATGGAGTCGATCAGGTCCGCAAAAGGGAGAGCCAGAGTCGCGTAGTTAATGAGAAGCCGGCTGATCTCCAGGGAGGCGCCGTCCGTCAGGGCCATGTACAGGGGCTTCCGCTCCTCATCGTGGATGCGGGCTTCCACCAGGTGTTCGCGCATGCAGCCGCTGTGGCACTCCCTAGGAGCCTGTCGGAATACGCCGGGCAAGCCGGATTTCCCGAGAAGCAATTTT
>CAZSUQ010000921.1:0-2437 GCA_964609935.1 uncultured Thermodesulfobacteriota bacterium
CTGATCCGGACGAATCATTCTTTTTCTACTACCGAGTCTTACCACAATTGTTTCTTCCATGCACACTCGGATTCGGTAAAATTGAGGGAGCTTCATGGGAAAAACATTCGATGACGTACGCGGCTTTATCCGGTACTTCGAGGATACCGGCGACCTGGTGCGGGTCGCCAGGGAGGTGGATCCCCATCTGGAGGTGAATGCCATCCTGGACCGCCTGGCAAGAACCGGGGGACCGGCCGTTCTGTTCGAAAGGGTAAAGGGTTCCTCGATCCCTGTCTTTGGAAACGCCTTCGGGACCTTTCAACGCCTTTCACGGGCCTTTGGCTGCGATGATTTTCGCGAACGGGTGGAAGCCGGCTCAGAGAAGATCCTGCAGGCCCTGTCCGGGGAGACAAGGGACCTGCTTCTCGGCCTGCGGGCAAAGGGGATCCGGACGAAGATACAGAAGCTCAGGAAAACCTTCCGCTCGCCCGAGGTCATCGGAAGCCTCCGTGACCTGGGCAAGGGAAAGACGGTCTTCCCCGTGGAGGTGGGCCGTTCCCACTGTCCCTGCAAGGAGGTGATCCTGGGCCGGGAAGAGATCGATCTCAACAAGTTTCCCCTTCTCAAGATGTGGCCTCAGGACGGCGGAAGGTTCATCACGCTCCCCCTGGTTGTCACGAGGGACCCGGAAACAGGGGACTTCAACCTGGGCATCTACAGGATGATGATGCTCACCAAGAACAGCCTCTGCATGCACTGGCTTCCCCAGAAGCACGGCAACCTTCATTACGCCAAGGCCGAGAAGATGGGGCAGGACCTGCCCGTGACCGTCTCCGTGGGGGCCGACCCGGCCCTGGCAGTGGCCGGCGCCTTCCAGTTGATGCCGCCACTGGACGAGTTCATGATGACCGGCCTGCTCAAGGGCGCCCCGGTAACGGTTGCCAGGGCAGAGGATTCCGACCTATGGATCCCCGCAGGGGCGGAGATCGTTTTCGAGGGGGTGGTCCGGCCCAAGGAGCGGGCCGAGGAAGGGCCCTTCGGCGAGTTTCACGGGTATTACAGCCCGGTGAAGCAGACACCCATCTTTCACGTGGAAAAGGTGACCATGCGGCGCGACCCCATATGGCATGCCGCCACCACGGGCGCCCCGCCCACCGAGATTCACAACTTCACCAAGGCCATGGAGCGGGTCGGCCTCGTGATCGCCAGGCAGTTCTTCCCCGGGGTAAGGGACTTCAACCTCACGGTGGAGTCCGGGACCCTTTACACCATGATCGTCTCCATGGAGAAGACGCGGCCCTACGAGGCCCAGGAGCTCATGCACTTCATCTGGTCGGTCACGCCTCAGAACACCTACATCACGAACCTGATCGTGGTGGACAGCGACATCGACATCCACGATCTCGGGCGGGTGATCTGGGCCGTTTCCATCCACTCACGACCGGACCAGGATGTCATGATCACCCCCAAGGGGATGGCGGACATGGAGAAGCCCTCCACCTACCCCAGGGGTGTGGGAGCCAAGATGGGCATCGACGCCACCACAAAGTGGCCGGAGGAAGGGCTGGAGCGCCCCATGGCGGACCTGGTGGAGATGGACGAGGAGGTCCGGAAGAAGGTGGAGCGGCTCTGGAAGAATTACGGCTTCAGGGGTTGATCCTGGATCGTTTCGTTTGCTCGAATCATCTAATTTTATTGAAGAATATTCATTCAGGGGGTTTGCTTTGACAGGACCGATTCTCATTGCCGTCACAGGCGCTTCAGGAAGCGTCTACGGATGGAAGCTGATGGAAACACTGGTGAAGGAACCCTTTGCCCTCCCCGTGGGGCTGGTCATCAGCCCGTCCGGACGTATCGTCCTGGAGCACGAGATGGGCATTAAAGCCGACGCAGAGGGGAAGTTTCTCGCCGAACGGTTCGATGCGGAAGCACTCGAGCGCATTACGTTCTATGACCCGGACGACATGTGCGCATCCTTTTCCAGCGGTTCCAGAAGGTTCCGTGCGCTCGTGATCGCTCCCTGCTCCATGAACACCACTGCAGCCATTGCCTCGGGGATCACCCTGAACCTGATTCACCGGCTCGCCGATGTGGCGCAGAAGGAGAAGAGACCCGTCATCCTGGTGCCGAGGGAGGCGCCCTTCAGCGTGATCCACCTGGAGAACCTGCTGAGCCTGGCCAGGAAAGGGATCACCGTTCTGCCCGCCTCCCCCGCCTTCTATCACAAACCCGAGGGCCTTGAAGACATGGTCCTTTTCGTGGTGGGAAAGATCCTCGACCAGCTCGGGCTGGACCATGAGCTTTACAAGAGGTGGTCCGGGATTTAGCCTAAAGTCCTCCAGGCACTGTTTACCGAAACCATCGAGACCCTGGAGGGGATCGAGTTCATGTTCTTTCCAGGGCTTGCCGGGTATGCGGAGATCGGCTGGTCGCCGGAAGCGAAGAGGGACTGGGA
>CAZSUQ010000922.1:0-2434 GCA_964609935.1 uncultured Thermodesulfobacteriota bacterium
TCACGAAAAACCTACAATACCAAGGAGCGATACTACGCCATCCTCCAGGCGGCAGAGAAGCTGTTCGGAGAAAAAGGCTATCAGGGTGTCTCCATCGAGGAGATCGCAAGGACCGCGGGTGTGGCCAAAGGGCTTGTGAACTACCACTTCGGCAGCAAGGAGAAGTTGCTCGTTCATGTGCTGAGCAAGGGAACGACAGCCTTGTTTTCACAGCTCGAAGCCGTGATTCGCACACGTGAGAGTGCCAAGGACCGGATCAAGGCGGCCATCGAGATCTATCTCGCCGTTGCGAGTGCAGGGCCTGCTCTGACAAGAATGGCAATGACGGTGTTCTTTGAGCCGGATGGTTTGCCAGGGATACGAAGGTTGTGGCTGGCGTTCATGGAAAAGAACCTGGGCAGGTTTGCCGAGTTGGTTGATGAAGGCATCGCGAGCGGGGAATTCAAAGCCGTGGACAGCCACCTTGTCACTCAGATGGTGATGGCGTGGGCCTTTGATGTTCTGAGAACGGCAACCTTGCGAAAGGAGCCTCTGAACCCCTGCAAAGCAGCGAAGCAGGTCACAAAGATCATTTTTGAAGGCATCTCCACCTGATCCCCTCCGAAAAAATACCCACGAAAAGCCTATCCATACAACATAAATAAAATCAAGTTCTACAGTACAGCTAAAGATGTAAGGCCAAAAAGCCGACCTAACATATGTATGGGATCAGGCCTGTTTGGCCTGAACTGCATGCTGTTCCTGGAGAATCAGAGGATGGCAGGAAAAGAGAAGTCAAAAGAGCAACTTATCTCTGAATTGAAAGAAGCCTGTCAGCGCCTGAAGAGGCTGGAGAGGGTGGAGGCGGAGCGCGATCGGCTCAAAGAGACGTTGCTGGAGTGCCAGGACAAGCTCAAGACGGTGTTCAACAGCGCTAATGACGAGATTGTCTTCACCGATCTGAACGGTACGCTTGTGGATGTGAACTACAAGATCGAGGACATCTACGGTTACAAGCCCGAGGAGGTCATCGGCAAAAACTATGCGGAAGTAGGGTTCTTGAGTCCGGAGGATGAACAGGAAGCAGCTGAAGTCGTGGGTGATATCCTGGAAGGAAAGCCCGGGCGGATCATGGAGCTTGAAACCTATCGAAAGGATGGGAGCAAGGTCTTTGTGGAGGCGAACTCCAAATTGATCATCAAGGACGGAGAGGTCAAAGGCTTTCTGAATATCATCAGGGACATCTCGGAGCGGAAGGAGATGGAAAAGGTGCTCCGGGAGAGTGAGGAGAAATACAGGGGCCTGTTTGAAGGCGCCAGCGACGCCATCTTCACGGTTCAAGTAAACGAGCAAGGTGTCTGTTTTGTGGACGCCAACCCTGCCGCACTCAGGATGTTCGGGTGTGATTACGACGACATCGTAGGCCGGTCGCCCTTGGATTTTTCAACCCTGGTGCAGGCCGATGGACGAGCGTCAGAGGAGTGGATCAAGGAGATTGCAATAGCCGTAGGGGCTGGCAGCCAACGGTCCTTTGAGTGGATAAACCAGCGGCTGGATGGGACGCCGTTTGACGCTGAGGTTTCCGTCAACCGGATCGAGATCGGCGGCAAGGAATATATGCAGGCTGTTGCACGCGACATCACAGAGCGAAAACACGCAGAGGAAAACCTGAGGAAATACCAGGAGCACCTGAGGCAAAGGACAGAGGAACTGGAGAAGGCTTACGCGGAGTTGAAGAAGCTCGATAACATGAAGGACGCCTTTCTGTCGTCCGTGTCCCACGAGCTGCGCACCCCGCTGACCTCGATCCGCTCCTTTGCGGAAATCCTTCTCACGTACGGCGGGACAGAGCCAGATAAACAGGTGGAGTTTATCGAGATCATTCAAATGGAGAGTGAACGGCTGTCGCGTCTCATCAACGACCTGCTTGACCTGTCAAAGATGGGAGCAGGCAAGATGGTGTACAGGGATGATTCCGTTCGCCTCGAGGAGATCATCCGCAAGGTTGCCAAAGCCCAACATCACCTGCTCCAGGAGAAGGAACTCAACCTTGATCTTCAAATCTCCAATGCGCTTCCCACTGTGCATGTGGACCCAGACAGGATTCACCAGGTGATCGCCAATCTCCTCACCAATGCCATCAAGTTTTCACTCCACGGCGGCGACATTCGGATCCAGGCGGAGACGTTCGAGGGGAAGCGGTCCGGAGAAGCCCAGGAATGGGCCCGGGTGAGCGTGTCGGATCAAGGGGTTGGGCTCGAAGAAAACAACAGGGAACGCATCTTTGACAAATTCCACCAGGTCTCTGACGACACCCTGACCGACAAGCCGAAAGGGGCGGGATTGGGCCTGCACATTTGCAAGGAGATCATCTCCCACTATCAGGGTAACATTTGGGTGGAAAGTGAGAAGGGAAGGGGGAGTACGTTCATCTTTACCCTGCCGGTGGTCGGCG
>CAZSUQ010000923.1:0-2433 GCA_964609935.1 uncultured Thermodesulfobacteriota bacterium
GATGGGGCTCTGGTGGCTCCCCTGGACTTCAAATCCAGTCGGCAGGCGGCGATCCCGTCTGCGGTGGGTTCGATTCCCACACGCTCCCGCCAGACTTCTCCTTTTGTTTAGAGGACTTAACTCTTCTGCGAAAGGGCAGATTTGTTGTAGGAACATTACAGGGTTTTCGGATTTGGCTTCGGTCCTCGTGATGAATGAATGGTATTATATTTAAGCTCGATAATCCACATCGTCTCTTCCCAGATTCCCGCAGCACCGATTGAATTTCCGTGATACCGATAGTTAATCACACCATTTGTCATACCTATCGCAATCATCTTGAGCATTATTTACATTCGAAAGATCAATTTTCTCAAATACTACATAATCATCATCACCATCATCATTCCACACCATGGAGTTTCCTGTAATGTTTACTATGGCTGTATGTGTCCCGTAAGAATTTATGACTACCAGAGTATTCTCATTCAGTGTAAAGGTGCCGTTATGGCTATCATTGCCGGCCGGGCAAGTGAAAATACCTTGGGGAAGTCCAAAATCGGCGTAATTCAGAATGTTGGTGTAAACTCGATAAATACCGTTCACGAAATAGACATACCGATCCGTGGTATAAGTTTGTGTGTCTTTTGTGCAAGTTGCAGGATATGTCGTTTGCCGAGACCCTTGTTCATAACCAGCCACCATGCGCCACAATCCTTCAAGTGTGCCGTCCCCTCCACCATTTCCGTTACTGCCATTCCCATCTCCACATGACGCCAGCCCACCAAAGGCCATCACTGCACACAGGGTCAAACCCAACAATAATCTCCAGTGTTTCATCCTGTTCTCCTTCTGTACTCGACATGGTTCCCTGCTGGAAAATGCTTCCTGTGAATAGCGCAGCACACTTTATTCGAGTTGAAACGCTAAGTAAAGGTGAAGACTTCTTTTTCAATTGATACCCCTGGTCAGGTCGCTGTTCGGGAGAAAATCTTTTTGTTCATTTCTTTTCCAAAAGGCCGTGAAAGGGGACGATTCGAAGACCGGGCCATCAGGAAAAGGAACATGTCTTCCCGCTTGAGTTCTGGTATTCGGCTTATTATTATCATGCCGTCATGTAATAGGCTCGTTACAACGTTAAAATGAAACGGGGGTAAGTGATGAGAGCCTGGTCCATGGGGGTGACTGTATGGATGCTTTGCGGTCTGGGGATTTGCTCCGCAACAGGCGGATGCGGCGGTGACGACCTGGACGCTGCGTGCGTTCAGACCATTCAAATCCTTCTGTCTGATGAATGTCAGTCGGCTTTTCTGGATTCACAGGGGCAAGCGTTGAAAGCGTGCATGGAAACATGTCAGGGCGACACGGGATGCGAAAGTGAAAAATGCTGGCCGGCATGGAGCAGCCAGAGCGGGAGTGCCTGCGCATCCCCTTCCGGCAAGGATGCGGAAGACTGCACCTGTTCCAACAACTGCCTCTCCAGCGGGGACAGCGGCTTTGATGCCTGTTTGCGGAACGCCGCCAAAGATACGCAGGATTGCGTCAACGGCTTTACCGCCTGCCTGGGGGTATGTATCAGTTAGGACGCGCGGCCTCAGGGAAGGATCGGGATGACCACCGGGGGGGACTCCGGAGAAGCCGGGGTCGCCTTAGGCTTGGAAAGGGGCGCTTCTTTGGTCATGTACAGCCGCTGCATCTCCTTGGGGTTCAAGGGAACCAGGACGATCTCGATCCGGCGGTTCATGCGGCGGTTTTCCGACGAGTTGTTCTCCACAATGGGGGTGTACTTGGAATAGCCCGTGGCGGAAAGCAGCCGGGGATCGATCCCCACGTTCTCCTGCAGGTGCCGCACCACGGCCGTGGCACGTAGGGCCGAGAGGTCCCAGTTGGAAGGGAACCGCTTTTTCAGATTGGGACTCAGGGGCAGATCATCGGTATGTCCCTCGATCATGATCTTGCGGTCTTTGGTTTCCTTCAGCGCATACCCCACCTTTTCCAGGATCTGCTTGCCTTTCTCGGTCAAGGTGGCGCTCCCGGACGGGAAGAGGATCTTGTCCACCAGGTTCAGCTTCAGACGGGTATCCGCCTGATCGATGCGGATCTTTCCCTGATCGATCTCAGGGGAAAGCCGCTCCACCAGGTTCCGGTAGGTATCGGTCACCCGCTCGACTTTCTGTTGGCGCTCCTCCATCTGTTTCTTGTACTGTGCGCTCTTGCGGGCCAGTTCCTCCTGTTCGGCGGCCAGCGCGGCCATGTCCTCCAGGAGGGTCCTGTTTTCGTTTTCCAGCGCTTCCGCCCGTTCCCGGAGAGACGACTTCTCCTCTTGCAGCCATTCGTTCGTGACCCGGAGCTGTTTCTCGTTCTTGCAGCAGGAGGATGCCTTCTCCAGAGCCTCGTCATACTTCCCCTTTCCCACCAGGCAGCCGGAGGCCGGGAAGAACAGCAACAGGGCGA
>CAZSUQ010000924.1:0-2431 GCA_964609935.1 uncultured Thermodesulfobacteriota bacterium
GACCTGGAACAGCACAGCTTCATTCTGAATCGTCCCCCTTTCTCTGACAATGGTATCCAGCTCGGTCGGTATCGTTTTGGCAAGGATGTGCATGATGCGCACCACTACCGATTCGGACATCCATTGGCTCAGCAGATCATCACTAGGTTCAAGGAGCTGTCTCTTTCCGGCCAGGAGTTGGTATTCAACTATTCCGGCAATCCCGGCAAGGTAACGCTAATGGAACCATTGGTGGGGGTATCCGGTTGGCTCCGGTTGACGGAACTCACAATCAACTCATTTGAAACCGAGGATCATCTCCTGTGGGCAGGCCTGACAGATTCCGGCCAGGAACTGACTCAGGAGCAATGCCAACGAATCTTCAACCTGCCCGCCACTGATGGGAACACTCAGTATGCTTCGCTCTCAGATGAATCCGGACTGACCAGAATACAGCAGCAACGTGAGCAGGATATCATTCAAACCAATGCCGAAAGAAACGCCAACTTCTTCGATTCTGAGATGGGCAAGCTGGACCATTGGGCTGACGATATGAAAGCCAGTATTGAAATCCGTTTGAAGCAATTGGACGTGGACATTAAGACTAGGAAAGCAGAAGCCAGAAAGAAGACCAACTTGGAGCTGAAGGTAAAGGCCCATCGGGATATCAAGGACCTGGAAAAGAGCCGGAACGAGATGCGACTGAACCTTTACCAAGCGCAGGATCAGGTAGAAGAGCGAAAAGAGACTTTGATCGAGGAAATCGAAGCTCGGCTGAAACAGGCATTGGCTAGGACCGAGTTGTTTACCATACGGTGGCAACTGGTTTAGGGAGACACATGGCGAGAAAACAAAAACTCGAACTGACCTGGATCGGCAAGGATCAGCAACCCCAGCTTGAGCCACGGATTCTCATTGAAGATCCTGAGAAGTCCTACGGCGACAAGGACACTGAGAACATGCTGATCCATGGGGACAATCTGCTCGCACTGAAGGCTCTTGAGCAAGAGTTTGCCGGTAAGATAAAGTGCATTTTCATCGACCCGCCGTACAATACGGGATCAGCTTTCTCACACTATGAAGATGGCATCGAGCACTCTCTCTGGCTGTCCCTGATCCGAGACAGACTTCTCGTCATACGTGCCCTTCTCTCACATGACGGGTCTCTCTGGATTACCATAGACGATACCGAGTCCCACTATCTCAAGGTACTTTGCGATGAAGTGTTCGGGCGTATCAATTTTGTCGCCAATGTCGTCTGGCAGAAGAAATCATCCCCTCAGAGCAACGCGACTTGGTTGTCTGATAGCCACGATCATGTTCTCGTCTACGCCAAAAGCAAAGATACTTGGCGTCCAGGCAAGCTCCAACGTACTGAGAAGATGAATGAAATATACAAGCATTCCGACGAGCACGACGGCATTGATGCCAAGGGCAAATGGTATGGGCGTGGTCCGTGGTTTCCTGGCGACTTCACAATAAGCCTAGCCTCCGGCCAGAGGGGAAAGCAATTTGCGCGGACGGGCGAGAGCAAAAACCTTTACCCGATAACAACACCTTCTGGGCGCGCTGTACAGCCTGCCAAGGGCCGTGCGTGGGCATACGTTCAAGACTCATTCGAAAAGCTCCTCGCTGATCAGAGGGTTACTTTTGGCAAGACGGGCAACAATAAGCCTTGTATCAAGCGATTCCTCTCGGAAATTGAAGACAAGGGAGTGGTCGCCATGACCACCTGGCACTACTCCGAGGTCGGAGAGAATCGAATCGCGGCCCAAGAAGTAAAGAGATTCAACAGTGCGGAGCCGTTTTCAACGCCCAAACCGGAACGCCTCGTTCATCGAGTGTTCCTCCTCGCGACCGAGAGTGGAGACTGGGTTCTTGACTCTTTCCTTGGATCGGGCACCACCGCTGCCGTTGCGCATAAGATGGGTCGCAGATGGATTGGCATTGAGCTTGGTGACCACTGCTCCACCCACTGTGTACCTCGACTGCAGCACGTCTGTGACGGAACAGATCAAGGAGGCATATCTGAGGCCGTCAAATGGGAAGGTGGAGGCGGATTCAAGTATTACGAACTCGCCCCCAGCCTCCTGCAGAAGGATGACCATGACAACTGGGTCATCAGCAATGATTACAATGCAGATATGCTGGCTGCAGCCATGGCCAAGCATGAAGGATTCAGGTATTCGCCCGATTCAGAGATCTACTGGAAACAGGGCCAGTCTTCGGAGAAGGACTATATCTTTACCACAACAAGCTTCGTCCAGGTGGCCTTTATCGACAAGCTTCATGAGGAAATGCAGGAAGATGAGCATATCCTGATCTGCTGCAAGAAGTACTCCGCTGCCTGTTCTGGCCGACACCCCAATATCGAGATCAAGAAGATCCCCAAGATGTTCTCGGGAAGTGTGAATTCGGTCGTGATGATTACAGCCTCAACATCGTGAACATG
>CAZSUQ010000925.1:0-2422 GCA_964609935.1 uncultured Thermodesulfobacteriota bacterium
GGTTGGAGATCAAGAAGGGAGAGGAGGAAAAGACATTACAGCTCGAAAACAGACGATGCACCCTTCATCCCCAGGGTTACCCTGCGGACAAAGACGTTGTGGAGAAGATGCTGGAAATCCTCAGGGGGCTCACCCTCACTGCGCTCGCATCCGAAGCGGGCAATGATTCCATCTTCGACCTGGACGAGCCCGAGCGGATCGAGGTGGCCGCGTATGCCGGGAACGATCTCCGGCGAAAGGTCCATATCGGCAAGGCTGCACCCAGCTTTCGCCACACCTTTGTGAAGCTTGAGGGCGACAAGCGTATCTTTCATGCAGAGGAGAACTTTCGGAGCCGGTTCGACAAGGAGGGTTCGCAACTCCGCGACAAGCAGGTGATGAAGATCGATGAAGAGATCGCGGAGGTCCGTCTTGCGTCCGGGGCCAAGAGCCTCAGCGTCTTCCGGGCAACGGCACCTGTATCCGTGGACCCGGAAGCGGAACAGCAGGAGGCTGCCGAGTTGGCCGCCGAGACCCCTGCCTGGCAGACCGGCGACGGCAAGCCGGTGAAGGAAAAGGAGATCGACGCGCTGGTGAAGACCCTTTCCGACCTGAAGTGTGACGCGTATGTGGAGGAAAGGAAGATCGAAGACCTTGGGGATCCCTCCTTCACGGTCTCGCTCAAGGGGACACAGGAATACGGTCTTTCCCTGTATGACGAACAGGACAAAAAAACCGTCTGCACCTCCACGGAGAACGACTACGTGTTCCTTGTTCCGGAATGGAAGGCAAAGAAGATCAAACTCGACCTCGACTCCCTGCTTGAGCCGTAAATCCTGCTGAAAAGAAGTGAACGTTCCCCTGATTCCCGCCGTGGAAACGTATCGCATCCAAGCATCCCTTGATGTATCAATATAAATCTGTTATTATTTCAGGGTGCTACTTCACGACCTGCCCCCTGAGCAAAGGGTGGCCCGTTCCTCATTCCAAACCTGCTTTGAGGCGGAGGCACTTGATGAAAAAAGCCTTGAGTCCCCTTACTCTCCTCTTCCTGGTCCCCTTTGTTACGATCTCCTGCACCCAGGGGCCGGTCACAGGCATCGTCTACCACGACGCTGACCGCAGCTCCCGGTCTGAGTTCGATCAAACCTTAACCCCTTCCGACATCCGGTTGGAGGGGGTCGAACTCTCCCTCATGGATGGGCAGGGCGAGCAACAGGCCACAACCGGATCGGACGGCGTATTTTCATTCCAGGAGGTGGAACCCGGCACCTACCTCATCGATGTTGGGGTTTCCCCGCTTCTCGAGTGCACGAGCCACAACAGGCCCGTCCGGCTTCCGGCTGCCATCCGGGAAGGCGCCGTTCACGTGGTGGCCGTGGGAGACAGCGTGAGCATTACAGGGTCGGACGTCCCCTTTCCGGAGCACCTTGTCTCCCGCCTCTCCCAGATCGCGCCCACCACCCTGAACAACCTGGCCGTGGACGGAAGCACCTCCTGGCAATGGTTGCCCGGCTCCCAGGAAGGTTATTTCGAGGAGCGGCTCCTTCCCGCCCTGGAGGATGCGGACCTTTTGACCATCACCCTGGGGGCCAATGACCTTTACTTCTACATCTCCGACGGTCCTCCCTACGATCCCATCAAGATCATTGAAAAAATCCTCCAACACCCTGAGTACCTGCTGAATCTCGTTCCAAACGTAACCGGTTTCCTTGAAGCCGTCCTTGCGCTGTCTCCTCAGTGCGACATCGTTTATGTCATTTACTGGAACGCCGCCAACAGCGAAATCATGCGGGGGATCCTCGGTGGTTTTCAGCCCCTGGCATCCATCATGGTCGAGGCGGCGCTGACCCTGTTGCGGGACAGCCTGAAGGACCTTGAAGGAATCCTGTTCTCGGACATGATGAGCGCCCTGGGCAATACACTTCTCGACCCTTACCTCCTGGACGAGGTTCACCCGAACGATGCTGGGCACCTCCTCTATGCGGACATCCTGTTCCACTCCATTGGGGGCGTTTTCCTGGAGGAGGGTACCCCCCAGAACCGGAACTTCGGCTTTTTCGATCCGGACCTTGTTCCTTGACGTCTGTACGATCCACGCATCCCGTGCCGTGGGATTCATCAAGAGGATACACCTTCTTTATTCCATTTCCTCTAGAGGAGGGAGAGCATGACCGGTGAAAAGATCGTGACCAGAAGCTTCTTCATCTCTTTGTACCTTCTCACGTGCTGCCTGGCGGCCTGCCAGCCTCCGGAAATCGTGGACGTGAACCCGAAGAGCATGAACCAGTACGGCCATGAATGGATTGAAATCCAGGTCAAGGACCTCCCGGAAACCGTGACCGCATCCCAGATCGACGTGCAGGTGGGCGGTGTCGCCGCATTCAATTTTAACAGTGCTTGATCAAAGGGGATCTCCAGAGGTCATACAGACCTGTTTCTG
>CAZSUQ010000926.1:0-2422 GCA_964609935.1 uncultured Thermodesulfobacteriota bacterium
CAAGCTTCGGGAGCGGGGTCTCATCGAGGTGCCCGGCTACGGGGCCATGTGGGTCGAACAGTCCGAGGACCTGGTGGTCGAGCACACCGGAGAGGTCCATCCAGGGCTTGTAGTGGCAGGCATGGCCGTGGCCACCACATTCGGCCTCCCGCGGATGGGGCCGACCTTCGGCGCCATGCTCCTGTCCGGGAAAAAGGCGGCCGGGATCATTCTGGAGAGTTTGGAAGGCTAATCCGAAACAAAGCCACTCGACATTGCTGATTCGCTTCTAGAGAGAGAACTTAAAGAGGCGGGAATCGTTATATTGATCAGATGAAGGCATATCACTCGAAAAGATTGCGAATGCAGAGATCACTTTTATGGCTTAGCCTCCTAGTCTATCTTCTGGGAGCACCGATGGGAGCAGAAGGGCTTGTGCTGTGCATCGGTGAAGAAGGACACATGGCGGTGGAGGTCGCTTCCGGGGGGCGCTGCTGCCCGTTTTCAAGTGAGACTTCGCAAGAGGACAGCTGTTCCGATCCTGGGACGCTGGTCGACTCTACAGGAACCCTTTGTGGTCCATGTGTGGACATTTCCTTTGGCAGCGGAGATCTAATTTTCTCCCCTGATAAAAGCAAAACTATAAAAGGCAATGCACTGGTGGATGCGGCTTTTCCTTTGCCCTTGCCACCAACTTCAAAAGTTAAGACAGGAGTATCCCTCTCACAGGCACCTTCTTCAGCTAACCCCACGTTTGCTTCCCTCTCCACAACTATTCTTCTGATTTAAATCCGCCTGTAGTTTTCGTTGATTGCCATTACTCCACCTTGTTGGAGTGTGGCTCTGTGCTTTCCAGTTGTATGGGGAATTATAAAACGATCTTTTGATATCACAACGAAATTTGAATAGATATCTCTTAGGAGTCTTCTATGGATCTAAGATACGTAGCGACCTTGATAGGCGCTTTGGGACTGATGGCAGGATGTGCGCCCCATCGGGTGGATAAGGGAATGCCTGACCTTCGGCCACTCGGGGGCGGTTACGCCGCGTACAAACCTCCTGTGCTTTCAGACGAGGCGACGGCAGCTCCTGAATTGCCCCTTCCAGAAGAGCCGCAGGGTCCCATTTCCCTGCAGGAGGCATTGGCCATGGCGCACATCAGGAATCCGGAGCTTGCGACATTCTCGTGGGAGATACGGGTCGCCGAGGCGCGCCATCTCCAGGCCGGCCTGCTGCCGAATCCGGAAGTCAGCCATGAAATCGAGGAGTTTGCCGGCGATCGCTCTGGCTTCAGCGCATCGGAAAATACGGGCGTTCTCAGTCAGCTTATCTCTCTCGGGGGCAAGCGTGCCAAGCAGGTGCACCTTGCCGCTCTGGATCATGAGCTTGCCGGCTGGGACTATGAGTCGAAGAGGCTCGACGTCTTCACGGAGGTGGCCGTTGCCTTCGCAGACGTTCTGGGAGCACAGCACCGGGTCGAGCTGACAGAGGAGACCGTGAGTATCGCCGGGGAAGTGGCGCAAGCCGTATCAGAGAGGGTCAGGGCAGGGGCCGCTTCTCCGGTCGAGGAGACGCGGGCAAAGGTTGCGCTCTCTTCCGTGAGGATCGAGCTCCAACGCGCGCGTCAGACCCTCGAGACGGCCCGGAAGCGGCTTGCGTCGACCTGGGGGGCCACGAAACCGCAATTCACTGAGGCACGGGGCGCTTTAGAGCGTGATGTTACGCTTCCCCCCCTCCCTTCTCTCATGGAGCGTCTGTCGCAGAATCCCGATGTGGCACGATGGAGCACAGAGATCGACCGGCATCGTGCCGCACTCGAGCTCCAGCGAGCCAGGGCGATCCCCGATGTGACTGTGGAGGCCGGCTATCGTCGACTTGCAGAGGAAAAGGTCGACACCTTTGTCGCCGGCCTTTCACTTCCATTGCCCCTTTTCGACCGGAATCAGGGCGCCATTGAGGAGGAGCGGGCACGCCTTGCCAAGGCCGAGATGGAGAAGGAGGCGGCCGAAGTGGGAGCCTCGATAGCCCTGTCGGGTGCATACGCATCGCTTGATACAGCATTGAGTGAGGTCCGAACCCTCAAGACCGAAGTGATACCGGCCGCTCAGTCCGTATTCGAGGCCATCCGTGAGGGCTATCAGCAGGGCAAGTTCGACTATCTCGATCTGTTGAACGCTCAACAAAGCCTGGCGGAGACGCAGGCAAAATACGTAGAGGCCCTGGTCTCACTCAATCAGGCCAAGGCCGACGTGGAGCGGCTGATCGGCGAGCCGCTTCCGTGAGCAAGATGAGGGCTAGAGCCTTTTGTTCAGACATCTTCGATTGTCCTAGTTCCGAGGCTCTGCCTCGGAACGGAGCTCCCCAGGGGCTCTGCCCCTTTCGGTCTACATATTCGTTGAGGAGGCAGAGCCTCCTCTAAGTTCGTTCCCAGGCGGAGCCTGGG
>CAZSUQ010000927.1:0-2417 GCA_964609935.1 uncultured Thermodesulfobacteriota bacterium
AAAGAAATCATCGAATGCCTGGAAGAAATCCATCGTCTGAGTGGGGAAGAGACGCAGCTTCGTGCCAAGATCGATAACAATCAGGGCAGGTTGGAGCGGCTGGACGAGGAGGATACTGTCAGTCGTGAGATCCAGACAGAAACCCATGAGAAGCAAATCGCTCTGGATGAACGGTTCCGGATCTTGCGCTCGGAACATGGCAAGATTCTTCAGGCCCGAGACAGGAAAGAGACGGAAACGGAGCGGATCCGGAAAGACATTGAATCGACCAAGGAGCAGGTCTTTAAGGATCAGAGCGATCTGGATCTTTTTCAGGGCAGGTTGGAGTTCCTTCGCAGTGTGGTGGAGAGCCATGAAGGGATCACGGATGGTGCAAAAAAACTGCTCAAGGAGAAGGTCACGGGTCTCAAGGGTGTCCTGGCCGATTTATTGGAGACGAAGCAGGAACACCGGTCGGCCGTCGAGGTGGGCCTGGGCGAAGCTGCCCAATACCTGTTGTTTGACGAAAGGGACCGTGCCCTCAGTGCCTTGAATTTACTGAAACGGAGGGGCGGGGGACGGGTCTCATTGCTTTTTATGGACGGCATGAAAGCGCTCCCCAAACATAAAGAACGGCCCAAAATGCCTTCGGGCATTCAGATCGAGGGTTGGGGGGATGAACTGGTCAAAAGCGACCGAAGCTTAAGTTCCATCGTCGAGTATCTCCTGGGCGATCTCCTGATCGTGAAAGATCTGGATGCCGCACAGAAGGCCGCCGATGCCTTCCCGGACGGGGGATTTCGTGTGGCCACCCTGGAAGGTGAGTTGATTACGGGATGGGGCGTCCTCCATTCCGGTAAACCCGCGAGTGAGGATGTGGGTATGGTGGGGCGGATGCAACAGATCGAAGAGTTGGAAAAGCGGCTGAAAAAACGAAAATCAAAACTCACTGCAGATAGAAAACATCAGGCAGACCTGGAAACACAACTCACATCCCTGATCCAGGAGTTCGATGAAGTAAAGAAGGATCTGGCCGTACTCGATGAGAAAATTGTCGATGCGGAAAAACAACAGGCCAGAGTTCAATTCGAGAAAGAGCGGGCGGATGAGGGGATCCAGGGAAATGCCAAAGAAAGGCAGAAGCTCTTGGCTGAAATCGAAAAGGGACGGGAAAGTATGGACAATCTTCGCCCCAGAATGGAGCATCTCTTGGAGAAACGGGAGCAAATCGAGGTAGTCTCCGGTCAGTTTCAGGAAGAAGTGGACCGGCTGGAGGTTGAAGAGGGGAAGAAGGAGAAGGAAGTTCATCAACACAACCTCACCGTAGTCCGGCTCAAGGGCGAGGCCAAGAATCTGGATTACGATATCGAACGCTCGGAAAAACTCATCGAGGAAATCATAGCGACTATACAGCAGCGGTCCGATGAAATCGTCAAGGGCGATGAGCAGATTCAGCAATATATGGCGGAAAAAGAGAAAAACGAGAAGACATTAGTCGATGATTTTGCCGAGAAAGAAAAACAGGAAGTGAAATTAAACAAAAAAGAGGAGACCTACCAGGAATTGATGGAAGATCTCAAGAATCGGGAGCGGGAGATCCGTGAGGTTCGAAGAGACCGGGATGCGGCCTCGGACAGCCTCCATCAACTGGAAATGGAAATTTCGGAACTGGAGCATGAGGCCAAGTCCCTCAGGGCGAGGCTTCTGGAGAGTTATGAGACGGATGTGAGGAAGCTTCCCAGGGAAAAAGAGGAAATCAACCTGGAAGAAGCCGAGTTCGAAATTGAGGAGCGTAAGCGCAAGATGAAGGCGCTGGGTCTGGTAAATCTGGCGGCCCTGCAGGAGTATGATACAGAGAAGGAGCGGCTGGACTTTATGATTGGACAGCGGGCCGATCTCCTGTCTGCAGAAGAGACGCTGAAAGAAACGATTAAGCGGATTAACGAGACGGCACGCAGCCGGTTTATAGAGGTGTTTTCTCTGGTGCAGAAAAATTTCAAAGAGACTTTTGGCCGGTTTTTTAATGGGGGTGAAGCGGACCTGCGACTGCCCGAGGGTGAGGATCCCCTGGAAGCCCAGGTCGAGATCATTGCCCGCCCCGCAGGCAAGCATTTTCGGGATCTGGATCTGCTTTCAGGAGGCGAGAAGGCCCTGACTGCCATATCCCTCCTGTTTGCACTTTACCTGGTCAAACCGAGTCCATTCTGCATTTTAGATGAAATCGATGCGCCCCTGGACGATGCCAATGTGGAAAGGTTCACCCGTGTGCTGAATGAGTTTGCCGAGAAGACCCAGTTTGTGATCGTCACGCATAATAAGATGACCATGAAGTCGGCTCAGGCGCTCTATGGCGTGACCATGGAGGAGGAAGGGGTATCCAAGATCGTTTCGGTGAAATTTGACGGTCAAGAGGTCGAGGCCTGAAAAATACTAATAAA
>CAZSUQ010000928.1:0-2417 GCA_964609935.1 uncultured Thermodesulfobacteriota bacterium
AAATGGGATGCTGCGGCCCGGACAGGGTGCCTTTCGGGGGTGTCTATCCTTCGGATTCGCGGGAGATCTACTATGAGAACGTGGCGGATTGTGACGGCCGCAAGAGCATGCCCACGCTCCCGCCGGAGAAGCTCATGTGGTTCCTCACCCCCTCTCAGAACTTCGATGCCACGGACGCACAGGGCTCCTACCCCAATGGATATGTCTCGGCCGCCTTTGAGGTGAATGTGCCCATACCGGAACTTCAGGTGGAAGGCATCGACACCCAGATCGAACGCAAAGCCGAACTGGATGCTTATGTCCGAAAGGCCTACAGCCAGGCCATCCAGGGATTGGACGACGACAACGTGATCCACCACTGGTCGTCCACTGGCCGCGAAGCAGAGTACCGCAATACAGGGCTGATCGGAGGCACTTGGTGCGGAAGCCGTCACTGTGAGGATCAATTGTGGGGGAACCGGCCCACCCCGGAACTCGCCAGGTACCGCTCGCCCATTGAGGGCCTTTATCACGCCCACCAGACCACAGGGCATCCGGGGGGGCTCTGCCTGATGGCCATCCCTTACAATCTCATGCACATCCTCATCGAGGACGGAATCGCGGAGCCGGGAGCGTGGTGGTACCCCTCTCCATACTACATCCCCCAGGAAGGGAAGATCTCTGCGGACCCGAACAAGAAATCCAAGGTATGACAAGGGGGACCTGCCATGTCGAAATTCAAACATACGTCCGAGTTTCACTACGATCCCGCCGATATCATGGGCCACATGCAGCAGGAGTTTCCCGAGGAGAGCGAGTTTGATGTGGTGGTCATCGGGGGCGGTCCCAACGGGCTGATGGCCGCTTCCTACCTGGCCAAGGCAGGCCTGAGCGTGGTGGTCTGCGAGCGCCGGTTCGAAGTGGGCGGCGGGCTTGCCACCGAGGAGAATCTCTACCCGTTCTATTCCTCCAACCCCCATGTGGTCTACCACATGATGGTGGACTACATGCCCGTGCTCCGTGATTTCGAGCTGGACGGCCCGTCGCTCAACTGGATCAAGCCGAACGCCCAGATGGGCATGGTGTTCGAGGACGGCGCCTCCATCCTCCTCACCCGGATGATCCAGGACACCAAGGACTCCATCCTGAAATATTCCTTCAAGGATGCAGAGACCTTTGGGCGGGAGATCCGAAAATGGAGACACCTGGTGGAGGAGATCATCGCACCGGCCACCTACATCCCCCCCATGGCGCCCATCGACATTACCATGGCCATGCAGAAAACCGAGATCGGCCGCCGGATGCTCGAGATCGGCGAGATGAGCCCGGTGGAGATCATCACCGAGACCTTTGAGCACGACAAGGTGCGCGCCGTCATGCTCTATGCCGCCTGCATGTGGGGCCTGGACCCTCAGGAGACGGGCCTGGGCTTTCTGGTTCCCCTGATGATCGACAGGGCCATGAACAAATGCTACTGCTACGGCGGGTCCCACAAGT
Organism: uncultured Thermodesulfobacteriota bacterium; assembly: GCA_964609935.1. Lineage (GTDB taxonomy): Bacteria > Desulfobacterota > DSWW01 > DSWW01 > DSWW01 > CAYTRL01. Next base: position 1,477 of record CAZSUQ010000928.1, read on the forward strand.
TTGCGAGTGCACTGGCCCGACAGGTGATCAAGAACGACGGCCTCATCCTGGAGAGCGCCGGTGTCAATAAGATTTTGATGCAGAACGGCCGGGTGGCCGGCGTGACCCTCGAGGAGGGGCGCACGATTCGCGCCAAGGCGGTCATGAGCACCCTGGACCCTCACACCACCTTCCTGGACCTGGTGGGCACGGAACATCTTCCCGAGGATTTGAAGGACTCGGTGGAGGGATGGAAGTGGGACAAGTGGAGCCTGAACACGGTGCACTTCGCAGCCGAGGAGCCGCCGAAGTACGCCTGTGATGATCCCTTTATCAACGACTCCTTTATCACCGTGGCGGGCATCGAAAGCATGGACCAGCTCCTGTCCCACTGGAACAACGTGACAGCCGGAAAGATCGAGGACAACTTCGGTGTCCACTGCACCTGTGAGAGCCTGTACGACCCCTTCCTGAGCGATGTGCCGGGCAGGTACGTGACCAAGGTTCAAATGCATGCGCCCTACGACCTGGAGGGAGGATGGGAACAGCGGCAAGAGGCTGTCCAGGAGGCCATGATCGCCAAGCTCTGCAAGGCATCCCCCAACCTCTCACAGGACAAGATCCTGGCCGTGTGCATGGAAACCCCTGTGGACATCGAGGTCCGCTTTCCCCAGATGCGACGCGGGTCCATCAAGCACGGCGACTACCGTCCGATCCAGATGGGCTGCTTCCGCCCCAACCAGGACTGCGCCACCACAAAGACACCCATCGAGGGCCTCTATGTGGCCGGGGTGTCCACCTATCCGGGCGGGCTTGTGCTGGGAGGCCCGGGATACATCGGTGCCGGAGCCGTATGCGAGGACCTCGACGTGAAGAAGTGGTGGAAACCCACCAAGGAGATGGGGCGCTACATCAGGATCTATCTACAGGATTAAGTTCGTCCGTCGAACCTTGTCTTCCCG
>CAZSUQ010000929.1:0-2412 GCA_964609935.1 uncultured Thermodesulfobacteriota bacterium
GTGTGTCAGGGTGCTGGAGGAGATGCCCGGCAAGCTGTCTCTGGAAGAGAAGAAAGAGATCTATTTCGACCTTGGCAAGATCTATGAAAATCGAGGGGACAAGGACAATGCCTATGTCTCCTACCGGAGTGTCCTTCGCCTGGACCCTTAATTTCGCGAAGCCCGCCAGCGAATGCAGAACCTCCTCTCCCGCCCATTGGAAAAATCCTGATCGGAATCTAGGTTGACACGGTAAAACGCCAGCCTATAAGATGGCTCCCGCGTTTTCGGTGCGTCCTTTGTGAATAGAGAAATCTCGTGCGCCGATACCAAGGGTTCCCTTCTGAACCGGAGAGGGGATCATGCGGGGAAAAAGGATGAATTTTTTCCATTCCTTCAAGGCACGATCCTGCTGGATTGCAGCAATCCTTTTTGTATTCGGCTTCACACTCTTCCTCCCGCCTCCACCCTGCCAGGCTGCGACACATCGCTACGCGCTGTCCGTATTCCACTTCAATATCCAGTATGTTGCAGGCGGCCTGGTGGGCCTCTTTGAAGACCCCTGCCCCATCTGGGAACTCACCGAGGAAGAGGTGGAAGACATGATCGTCGTGGAGAGTTTCGAGCCTGTACTGGACCTCTACATGTCCCACCCGGAGTGGGGAACCAACCTGGAGATGCAGGCCTATTTCCTTGATGTGCTTGCCCAAAGACATCCTCATATTCTGGACAAACTTCGCGCCGCGGCCCTTTCCGGGCAAGTGGAGGTGGTGAGCTTTCCCTACTCGGACCAACTCTTTCTCGGCTATCCCCGTCTGGACCTGGAACGTTCTCAGGAGATGACGCGGAAGGTCTTTGAGGTTCACGGCATCCCTCTGGCACGGTCCGTCTTCTGCCAGGAAGGCCAGGCTTCACCGGCCATGCCACCTGTCATGGAACAGGGCGGTTACGACTACCTGGTCTGGCCCAAGAATCTCTACCGGTACCAGCACGGCACCCCGGATCCTGTCATGCCCTACTACGCCTTTGGTAACCTCTGGATGGTTCTGGGGCCGGAATCCGTTGATTACACCAATGAAGACGAAGAACTTCATGTGCGCTGGACCTTTCTCGATGACGGTGAACTCCTGGCCACAGGCGACTGGGACCCTTATTTTCCCCCCTTCTTCCGACACGACCCGGAGGCCGTGGCCGAATACGAACAGAAACTGATGGACCTAGAAGCCCAGGGCTACAAGATCGCCACGGTCTCAGACTATATGGATGATGTGCTTCAACTGGGCATTCCTCCTGCCGATCCCGGCCCCCTTCTGGAAGGGACCTGGCAGCCCGACAGCACCAATGGGATCTACAAGTGGATGGGCGGGCCGGGACTCTTTGTGACCAAGGAGCGGGACAATTATGTTCGAACACTTTGTGCCGCAGCCCACAGGGAACTTCTGGCCGCAGAGACCATGACCGGTGTGCTTGGGGGCAAGGGCATGCAGTCGGAGACGTTCACGGATGCCCTTCAGGAGGCCTGGCGACTGCTGATCCTCGGACAGGTTACGGACGCCACGGGGATCAACCCTTTCCGGGGCGAAGTGGACTATGGGATCGCCCACGTGTCTGAAGCGATTCGCATTGCACGGGATCTGATCGAGCAGGCAAAGCAGGTTCTGGGGTACAAGTGGGCTTCCATCGACACGAAGAGCGGCGAGGTCCTGCCCCAAAAGGCTCCCGTGCCGGACGAAGGCCTGCTATCCGAGGACCCCCTTCAGGTGGTGGTGGAAGCCCCGTACCGCGATGTAACCCGTAAGTGGACGCGTGTCGCGAACAATCCAACGGTCTACAAGCTGGAAGTGGATTTCTCCGCTTCACGCGGAGCCGGCTCCAGATCCATGAAGGTCACCTTTCCAGGGGATCCGAACAAGATCGTCTATTGTCCCTCATTACAGGAAGAGACACCGGTGGAGATGCTGCGGAAGGATTTCATCTGGAATCACTTTATCCTGCCGCTCCCAAATGGCATGATCGGGCTCGAACAGGGATGGATGCTCGTGAAGGACACGGCAAGGGTGCATGTGGGCGCCTTTGTGTTTGCAGACCGTCCCGACATCACCTTTCAGGATGAAACCGCACCCCTCAGGGACCCGGTTACATGGGCCTTTTACCTGCTGGAGGGCGGCATCGAAGATGCCCTCCCCTTTGCCAACCGTCTGAATATCTGGCCCATCCTTTACCGGTAAAGGGAACATCCGGCCAAAGAAGCGAGGAAAAGAATGCCAACGGCCCGGAATCGAGCCATAAGCTTCAAGGGGACGGCAGGAATCTTCCTCGTACTCTCCTGCCTGCTCTGGACGGGCTGCACCACGGGCTCGGACGAATCCTCAATGAACAACAACATTCAGCAGGACTGTATTCCAGGTGAACACATGGATCATTTTCAACTTC
>CAZSUQ010000930.1:0-2410 GCA_964609935.1 uncultured Thermodesulfobacteriota bacterium
GCGGCATAGCCGTTTGCGCTGAACAGACGCATGGCGGCATCCAGGATCCCCTGGTGTCTCTTCTCGTATTCTGCCAGCTTGTCTTTGGTTTTCTGAACGATGTTCTCCATGGAGTAGCCTCGGTCCTCTTCATGCAATGAGCAGGGGAGCTTATCCGTCTGCCCTTTCGTTTCCCTCTTGACAGTTTTCAGAGCTATTGATATAGTTCCTCTTGCCACATGTGCAGTAATTACTGCACATGACACACAACTTACTGTACGTGTGGTGTGATTGTCAAGGGAAAAAGAAGCCGGAAGAACCATTTTCCCGGACCGTGGATGGTGGAGATCCCCCTGAATGTAAGCAACCCCCTTCACAGAATCGGAGAGAGACATGACAAGGCAGGCGGCCCCGCAATCGGAATATGCATCCGCAACGCCCGTGTCCCCGCGCAGGTCTTCGGGTAAGGTCCATGGAAGAAGAGCTTCGCTTCTTCTTGGTTCCCTGGTCTGTCTGCTGGCCTTCCCGGCCCTGGCGACGGCGGAACCCCGCTTCTCGGACCCGGATATACCGGATGGCCAGACACTCCACTATCGGTTCAAGACCGGGGAATACGCGAGCGATTACCTCATCGACGTGAAGAAGCGTGAGGAGGTGGTTCAAAGCACCCATCGGAGCCAGGTCGAATTCAATGAGAAGGGAGAAAAGATCTACCGGGTCGAGGACTGGGGTTCCCGGAGAAACGGTCAGCGGTTCCGAAACATTTCGGAAATCCTGGCAGCAGGGAAGGAGGGTATGGAGCCCCTGGGGTTCCAGGCACGGGAGACAACCCGCGAAGGCAAGGTAATTCGACGGTTCGAGGCGTCCTTTGATGATCCTTCCCTCACCTATCCGGAGAACACCTTTCCCGTATTGAGCATCCTTCATTTTATGCGGGGAATCGACTTCCAGGAAAAAGGGGCATTCCCTTTTTACCTGTGGGTCACTCCTACCGAGATCTACCGCATGCACTTTGATGTGATTGGCAAGGAAACGATCAAGGTTCCCGCCGGGGAGATCCCCTGCTACCTGGGAGAGTTGAAACCGGATATCCGGACGATCATGCCGATCGGCAGGTTCCTGGCAAGCCTGCTCAGCCCGTTCATTCCCAAATACCGGTTCTGGTTCGCGTGCGAAGAGTCTCATCCCCTGGTGAAGTTCGAGGGTGTCCTGGGGGGGAGCGGCGCGGCCTCGCACACCATCGAACTGACCAAGATCGAGTACACGGCAAAGGTCGAAAAAGAGGAACCGAAGCAAGACGTGCAGGAAGGGGCAGAGGAAGAAAGCCAGGGGACCCCACCCGAGATGTGATTCCAGATCCGGAAGTAAAGGTCAGGCTACCAGTCCGGCACCGGTTGTTTTGGCTTTTTCCATCAGTTCCGCGTCGTTCAGGGCGGCCTTCCGATCCGAAACATCCGTTCCATACTGGTGAAAAAATTCATAGCTCCCGGCTCCCAATGCAAGGGGAATCAGGTTGAGCCACTCATTCAGATGGTCGAACAGTTGCGGAAAAGATGTGGCGGGTTCGGCCTCGCCCCGGGAAAGGATCAATGCGAATTTCCTGCCCGGCGGAAATACCGACCGGACGGTTTGCTCCCCTGTCTCGGGATTCTCTCCAAATTCAAAAAAGCAGTAGAGCCTGTCCACAAGCATCTTGAGCTGCGCCGTGACATGATACCAGTAGACCGGCGACCCCATGACAATGGCGTCAAAGGTGGTCATATCCTGAAGCAACGTGGTCAAATCGTCCTTCTGCACACATGTCCCAAGATGTTTTTTGCACCACTCACAACCGAGACACCCGTTTATTTTCAGCTCCCTTAAATTGACAAGGCGGGTTTCGGCCCCTTTTTCAGCCGCCCCGCTCAACATGGCCTCCACGAGTGTCTGCGTGTTCGCATTTTTCCTCGGGCTTCCATTAATGCCGATAACTTTCATAGGTTCTCCTCCGGTCCTTGTATGGAAACTATGACTTGTCATCTAACCGGAAACGAATAAAGCAGAATCCTTTTCGTTCTTCAAGATGATAACTGAGATACCCGTTGGAGGGCGGAGCGGGCCAGCCCCTTCGCGTCCTCCACGATCAGGTAGAGCGAAGGCACCAGGAGCAGGGCGATCACGGTGACGAAGAGGATCCCGTACCCCAGGGAGATGGCCATGGGGATCAGGAACTTGGCCTGGATGCTGGTCTCGAAGATCATGGGCCCCAACCCGCAGAAGGTGGTGAGGGAGGTGAGCAGGATCGGCCGGAAGCGTCGGCAGGCCGCGGCCGTGATGCTCTCCATGGGGGTGCGGCCCTTGCCGCGGTTCTCGTTGGTGGCGTGGATCAGGACCAGGGAGTCGTTCACCACCACGCCGGACAGGGCCACGATCCCCATCATGCTGATGAGGC
>CAZSUQ010000931.1:0-2404 GCA_964609935.1 uncultured Thermodesulfobacteriota bacterium
ACGTGGACATCAAGTCCGCTGACATCAGCCAGCTGATGCAGATCATCGAGGAGGAAGGGTTGCTGGATGCCGTGTACCTGCGCATCGACAACATCGCAGAGGGCCTCGAGGCCCGGTCCGCGAATCCGCTTGCAGCCCTGATGGCAAAGGTGGGGAGCGTGGCCGAGGCCCAGTCGTACCTGGATGCCCTGGCACCCGTGGACTTCTTTGAGATCGAGTACGAAAACGCCACGACGGACGTGGTGGACTTCATTCACGGACAGGGGATCAAGGTACATATCAATGCGCTCGGGGTCCGCGACTGGATCCCCGGCGGGTACCAGGAGCTGATCGACCGGGGAGTGGACATGATTCAAACGGACCGGCTGGAAGAATGCGTACCCTTTGTGAGGGGGCTGTCCCCTGATCCATGAAAACAGATCCATGAAACCGGTGCAGAGGGGTGTCTTTCACAGGCCTTTCGTCTCAGAAGGAGGAACCGGGATGAGAAACTCACGGCGAGCCGAAATCTGTTGTGCCACGGTCTTTCTCTGTTCCTTCATCGCACTGACGGGCTGCAACCCCTGCAATGACAGGGCCAACGTCATCCAGAACGTGAACGACCACGCCTTTTCCGGGCCGACGTTTACCGTGGTCACCTACAACATGCTGCATGGGTTCGGGGATGAGATAAACGACGCGACACTGGATGACCGGCTGGGCATCCTTGCCCAGGAGATCACGGACACCGTTCCGGACGCGGTCGTGCTTCAGGAGGCATCGGTGACCGCACCGGAGGCCCACTGCAATGTTGTGGAAACCCTGGTGGACCTCGTCAACGCGGAGATCGCCGGCCAGGGGAAGAGCTACAACATGATTTACGCAAAAGCCAACGGTGCAGGGGATTTCATCAACTTTGAAGAAGGATCCGCCGTGATCAGCCTTTACGAGATCCTTTCCTCGGACCTCCACGTTTACACCAACAACGCAACCACCCTGCCCGAATTCCGAATCGCCCTGAGGGTCACGGTTCGCGGGGATGCAGGAAACATCGACCTGTTCGGCACACACCTGACGAACCTGGAGGATACCGTGGGGCCGGACCTGGTCAGGACCCTCCAGGCAAGGGAACTGGCCGAGGTGATCATCCCGGGCAGGGGCAACACCAATCCTGTGGTGGTGGGAGGCGACTTCAACGATCCCCCGGGTTCGGCCACGATCCTGGAGATGACGGACGAAGGGGCGGTGGACATGTTCGAGGATCAGAATCCCGGTGATCCGGGCTACACCAGCTTCCCCGGTGATTTCGACATCACCGATCCCTTTGAAGTGGCTGATGAGCGGATCGACTATCTTTTCATGCTCGATCCCGGCGGCGTGATCAACGACAGCCTTCTCTTCCTGGATGCGGCCAGGGACATCGACCCCGGCCCCGGGGAGTCCTGGCTGTGGGGCTCTGACCATATCGGTGTAGCGGCTACGTTTCGTCCTTCCGGTTATTGAATGATCTACGACTTTCAGTCGCTCCAAGGGGGGGGATCTCATGTTTCAGTTTCTTTTCAAGAAGCAAAAGGTGTTGGAGCACCTCCTGAATGAGTATTTTCTTGCCGTGGAGGTGGCCCAGGAGAACTTCCTCCATGCCATGGACAACTATTTCGAAACAGGTCAATGCTGTCCTGACTTCGAGTTTCTTGCCGGGGAGACCCACAAGGCCGAGTCCAAGGGCGACGACATTCAGGAGCAGGTCACCCTGCTCCTCTTCGAGAAAGCATTGATTCCGGAGTTCAGAGGGGATGTCCTGACCCTGCTGGAGATCCTGGACGACGTGCCCGACCAGTTCGACCGTATCCTGGACGGCATCCTCGCACAGAAGATCATCCTGCAGGACTCCGTTACGCAGGACCTGAAAGACCTCGTGTCCGTATCCATGGAGGTGTGCTCCCTCATGCTGGAGGGCGTGCGGGACCTCTTTCGACGGGAAAAAGAGGTGAGCCAGCTCCTGAAAAGGGCCGACCAGATGGAAAGCCGGGGGGACCGCATCGAGAGAAGGGTCATCACAAGGATCTTCGAATCCGACTGGGACCCGCTTCAAAAGGTTCTTCTCAGGGACCTGACCTCCATGCTCGGGGATATTGCGGACCATGCGGTTCATGTGTGCCGTCAAGTCAATCTGATCACTATAAAGCGGCAGGTGTAAATGTCTTCCCTTTTCGGCGGAATCTTCCTGGGCTGGTCCCTGGGGGCCAATGATGCGGCCAACCTGTTCGGTTCCGCGGTTACTTCCGGGATGATCCGCTTCTGGCGGGCTGCGATCCTTGCGAGTTTCTTTGTCATCCTGGGCGCGCTCCTGCAGGGAAGGGCAGGGATCGAAACGCTCGGGAGCCTGACGCCCATGGACCTCAACCTGGCGGTCATGGCCTCGGTT
>CAZSUQ010000932.1:0-2404 GCA_964609935.1 uncultured Thermodesulfobacteriota bacterium
GGTCTTTTCGTGACCCTCTTCTGTTCGGCCACCACAAATTTTCTCTAAAGCCGATTGGTAATGAGACTCCCCAACGACTTCGAGAGAATAACTTCCAGGGCCAGGAAGATTAGCCGTTGGTTCTGGGTCTGGCCGTCTCTCCGTTCCGCGCAACCATGAGAAAAATCCCATTTGAGATCTCCTTCTCAGCGAACCAAGAGTTGAATGATGACGAGGGTAACATAAAGAACAAATCTGTTGGTTGCAATACTTGATTTTTACTCTTGCAAGCCCTTAAAGTCTTACGCGGACACAGGGCGGCCGGGGTTCAAGTTATCCACGCGGCATGTGACCAGGAATTGCAAAGTGGGGACAGAGTGGGGACAACATAGACCAGGCCGCTTCAAAAAGGAACGGGGGTTTCGGGCAATATCGCCTAAAACCCCCATTTTTATTGGTGCCGGAGGCGGGAGTCGAACCCGCACAGGCGTAAAGCCCGGGGGATTTTGAGTCCCCTGCGTCTACCAATTCCACCACTCCGGCATAATCGTGATCTGTTTCATCTATATTTTTCAAGCTCGCGAAAGTCAAGGGAAGCAGAGGACGCATCCAATCTGCGCGGGTTCCGAGCGAGCACAGGGTCAACAGAGACGTGGTCCGTTTATGGAGAGACGGACGCATAGCACCATGTTTTCCTATCCTCCCTCCTTCACCTTCTCGGCAACCATCCGTCCACTGAGCGCAGCGCCGCTTGCACCCACCCACCCGGAGGGCTTGACCCCGTCACCCACGTTGTAGAGGGAGGTAACAGGCGTTTCCTGGGGGGGGTCATATCCCTGGTAACAGCGGTTCACCGGCCAGTCACCACGGAATTGCCTGGCCAGCACGATCCGCCCCCCGTATTCCTCGAACATGGGGAAGGTCTGTTCGAGGTCCTGCAGGAACACCTGGTATTCCTTCTCCGGAACGTAGCCTTCCCCGGATACTGGAGCCGCATATCCTTCGATCACATGCTTTCCCTCAGGGGCCTCTTCAGGCCAGAACAGGCTTGTTGGTGACCATGCCTCGGTCCTCTGTGCTTCCGGGGTAAACAGGAGTCCATCCAACAGCGGTCTGTCGCTCACGATGATGTAGTCCATGGCCGCGCTCGGCCTGACCTGTTCTGAAACGCTCCTGAGATACGCTTCCCCGAAGTTCTCCTCCCCTGCCAGTTCGATGGTCTTCTTCGGGCCCACATTGCTGACCACCACCTTTGCCTCGATTCGCAGTCCTCCCTCATTCCCCTCTGCCGCGACACCCTTTGCCTCGCCTCTTTCCACCAGGATCTTCGTTGCCCTCAATCCCGTGAAAACGCGCCCGCTTCTTTCCTCGATCACCTTCTTCAGAGCGTGTATCACTGATTTTCCGGTCCCTTTCGGTACAAGGGTCCCTCGCAGGCGTGCATAGGTCCGCAGAAACCGGACGAACTCTCCGGCAGGGAAATCGCATGCGTTGACCCCTGTGAAGGCAGTGGCCTGGCACTGAAAGATGTTCTGGATGCCTTCATTGTCCGTGTGCTCGAGCAGCCAGTCCCTGAGAGAGAGCCCTGGAGACGGCTCCTCATCCCTCATGGCGCTGTAAAGGGCGGCCATGACCCGGCTCGTCTCTTCATCGTCAAGGGCGGCTGCGGAGACGATCTCTTTCAAACCGCCCTTTCCTTTCAGATCATGATCCTTGCCGGCTATCCTGTACCTCACAGGAACCTTGAACTCTCGAAACTCGATCTCGGGCGCTCCTGTCTCCAGCAGTGTCCGGTAAATGGGATCGTCCTTTCCATGGTTCACCATGTGACCGCCCGTGGCGATCTTGAAGCCATGGGTTTCAATGCAGGAGAACCGGCCCCCCAGAAAGGACAGGCCCTCAAGCACCACGGTGCTGTATCCTGCATGGGCCAGCAGCGCGGCTGAGCACATCCCTCCCACACCCGAGCCGATAACGGCGATGTCGGCTTCCATCCTTTCCATAGCTGCTCCTCTTCCGGCCGCCCGGAGGCAGACGGACAGGTCAGTTCTTCTTCAGGGCCTGTGTGGGACAGGATTCGATGCAAACCAGGCACTCTGTGCACAATGCCTCGTCGATCCTGGCGACAAAGAAAGGACGATTGTCCACGGCTTCTTCCGGGCACACGAGCACACAGCAGGCACACCCTGTACACATCTCTTCTTGAACCTCGATGCTCACGATCTCATCTCCAGTGACTGCAGGACACGGCACCCTTGTTCGCATATTGTATGAAACGACGTCGCGTGAAGAAGAAAGGTTCTTACAATATGCGGGCCAGCCTGGTTTCCTTTTGTGGTTTGCTCATAGCCTGTTCCATGAATGAAACATAACACAAGGGATTCCCTGGGAAAAAGACAATTCCGGATCGTACTTCGTTCTTCTT
>CAZSUQ010000933.1:0-2399 GCA_964609935.1 uncultured Thermodesulfobacteriota bacterium
TGTCCTCTCCTGGTATGAGCAAAAGGCTGTTGCCATTCTTTACAGCCTGCTCTACTTAAATATCAAGGACATTCGTTTAGGCCCATCATTGCCGGCCTTTGTTACGCCCAACGTATTGAATGTACTTGTCAAGAACTATAGCCTCACCCCCATTGGAACACCGGATGGGGATCTGAAAGAGATTCTTAGCTGATCCCTGAATCTGTTTTGGTGCTCCTGCTGCCTCTTGTCGGATTAATGATCCTGAGAGTGCGAAGAAGGAAAAGATAAGAGACCTGAAATATATCGGTTTCGAAGGCCACGCATCCACTCATAGGATACGGGGCCTTCGAATTTTCGTACGCTATCGAGACCTTGTGAATAAATAGGAAATACCAAAACTCAAGATATCGGCCATCCATGAACTCTGGGATGTCGTTGCTTTTCGTTTCATGTTTCACCTGCCGCACACTTTCAACGCCAACTTACACTTCTTATCACAGTAGAGAATCGCAACCGTGCAAAAGGGCAAGATGTCGGTTTCAAATGGACATCAACCCCCATCCAGTGAATATCTTCCACCTGTGAAAATAAACCGTGTTTGATGTTTGCGATGTGAATCAGATACATGAACACCCCGCCCGCCAACTTAGGCGGGCTTGCAGGCAAACCGAAGCCCCGAGGCGACCCCTTGGGGCTTCTTGCGTTTTTTCGAGTATTCGCGGGTGCTTACATGCTCGCCGTCCTCACCGGCGCCCTCCGCGACCATCGCCAGATATCCCGAACACCGCCGCTGTCGGCCAACCTTCGGCCAAGAACGTTCGATGGAGGGCGTTTCGGGGAGAGATCTCCAGAGAGCGTGGTTAACAGGCGAGGCCGGTTTTCTGTTAACCCGGCGTCCGCATCCGGGCTCTTACCCCACGTACCCAGCAGGTGGAGCCACGTCCGCGCAGCTGTCAGCATCTGGTGCAGAGGATGGTTGGCCAGGAGTGTGCTGAGTAATAACGAACTGGAAAAAAAGAATTCAATGGGTTAGGTTTTTTTAATAAAGAGGCCTTTTCCCACAGCAAATCAAAGAATTGCGAGAGGTTCGGTGAAGGACTTGAAAACCGAAAAAGAAGAACCCACAGTCGCTGCCAAGCAAACGGCTCTAACGGAAAGCTCTCTCCATAATCCCGAACCCGACTTCTACAGGCCGTTCCTGGAGATTCCCCATGATCGGCGTGAGCGATTCCGTCAGCGCTTATGCCGCCTCTACGGTGAGGAAGTGGCCGGAGAGTATCTGCCCGAACTGGAACGAATCCTGAGAGTGTATTACGCCCACAAGCCCGAAAAGATGATCGAGAAGGAAGAGCACTTCGTCCCGGAGGAGCGTTTTTCGGAGAAAGACCTGATCCTCATCACCTACGGCGACCTCCTCCAGGGCGAAGAGCGCTCCCCACTGGCAACACTGGCACGACTCGCCAGCACCTATCTCAGGGCCACGAACACGCTGCATCTTTTACCCTTTTTCCCCTCCTCCTCGGACAAAGGTTTTTCCATAATTGATTTCGAGACCGTTGACCCCAATCTGGGTAGCTGGCAGGACCTCGAAGACCTGGAAGGCCGGTACAAGCTGATGTTCGACGGGGTCTTCAACCACGTTTCCTCCAAGAGCCGGTGGTTTCAGGAGTTCCTGAACGGGAATCCCCGCTACAAGAAGTTTTTCATCGCCTATGACCCTGAGGAGAGGTTGTCCAAAGAAGAGCTGGAGCTCATCACACGTCCCAGAACAAGTGATGTCCTTACACGGTTTCAGAGCATCAACGGTCCTATTTATGTGTGGACCACGTTTTCCCCGGACCAGATCGACCTGGATTTCAGGAATCCAGAAGTGTTGATGCGGATCATCGAAATCCTGCTTTTTTACATTCGACATGGTGCGGACATCATCCGACTGGATGCGGTCACCTATCTGTGGGCAGAGCCTGGGACCCCGTGTGCAAACCTGCATCAGACCCATGAAATCATCAAACTGTACCGGGACATTTTGGACTTGGTAGCGCCTACGGTGGCCCTTATTACCGAAACCAATGTTCCCCACCAGGAAAACATCGCCTATTTCGGAAACGGCTACGATGAGGCTCACATGGTATACAATTTTGCCTTGCCTCCCCTTGTGCTTCATACATTCTACACCGAGGATTCCACCGCTCTGTCGGACTGGGCGTCGTCGTTGAAGATACCTTCCCCTACCACCACTTACTTCAACTTTCTGGATTCCCACGATGGAATCGGACTCCTAGGCGTCCGGGGGATCCTCTCGAAGGAAGAGATTGATTCGGTTGTACGGAATGCGAGAGATCACGGGGCGCTCATTTCCTATCGGGCCTGCAAAGAGGGGGAGCAGGAGCCCTACGAGATCAACACCACCTGGTTCA
>CAZSUQ010000934.1:0-2395 GCA_964609935.1 uncultured Thermodesulfobacteriota bacterium
GGTGCTCAAAGAGGAGTTCTCGGCTGATGCACCCAATGTGTTTGCGCTATGACCAAGCACAACTTCCATGTCTTCGAGTAGATCTTTGCAGAGAAGGTATGGCTGAGAAGAAATACCTTTTGGGATTCCGGCGAAGGAGAAGATGATGTTTGACAATATTAAACAGGCGTACATGCCCAAGACCCGATTCCCGAAACGATGGGTTGACCGGGAAGCGTGCGATCGATGCCTCCGGTGCCATGAGGCCTGCCCCACCCTCGGGTTCAACCTCGACGGGGAAGGCTTTCCCGAACCGCAGGGCTACTTCGGCATGGAAGAGGCGTGCCTGAACTGCTGGAACTGCGTTGTGGTATGCCCCACCGGCGCCATGCACATGGATGGGCCGTACCAGGTTCCTGAAGGGAGGTACAAAACCTGGATGTCAGGGGATATGACCTGGCCCGACCCTCTCGGATACGGAGAAGGGAAGGCGTGGGATGACTTTGAATCCGAGCTCACCGAGACGGAGCGGGTCATCTACAAGAGGCGGTCCATCCGCATCTTCAGGGACAAACCGGTTCCCAGGGAGATGCTGGCAAGGATCGTGGAGACAGGGCGCTTTGCACCTTCCAGCGGAAACTGTCAGCCCTGGAAGTTCATCGTGATCACGAACAGGGAGTTGATCACGGAAATCGAGCAGGAGTCCATGAAGGTCCTCCGGCGGTTTCGAAACCTCTACTTCGACGAACAGGGGAGGCGGCTGTTCTGGAAGAACACCCTGGTCACCCTCTCGAGCCTGCTCATGGTGAACAAGATGGACCCCCGCCCCTTTGCGGCCATGGAAAAGGCGGACAAGGCAGAGGGGGTTCTTTACTGGGGCGCGCCTGCGGTCATCGTGATCTGCAAGCACACCCGGGGGATCAGCAACCCGGACCTGGACGGCGGCATCGCGGCCCAGAACATGGTCCTTGCGGCCCACGCCATGGGACTCGGGACCTGCTACGTGGGGCTCACCATTGAACCCATGTCCTACTCGAACATGAAGCCGATCAAGGAAAGGCTGGGCATCGCTCCACCGTGGGAGCCCCTCACCAGCATCGGCGTGGGATATCCCAAGGGCAAGATCGACGGGATCGTAATGCGTGACAATCCGCCTGTTGACTGGTTCGAATAGAGGTTAAGCATAAAAGTCCAGGTGAGGGGATTGCTTCGCTTCGCTCGCAATCTCCCGACCTTACCACACTGAAAGGGAGAGAAAAGGAAATGGAGAACGTGTACATCATCGGGCTGGGGATGATCCGGTTCACAAAATACCCGGACAGGACCGTGCGGGACATGGCCCATGAGGTGATCGGCCTTGCACTGGAGGATGCCGGTCTCACCAAGGACGAAATGCAGGCCGCCTATTTTTCCAACACCTTCTGGGGCATGTACACGAACCAGCACTCCATCCGGGGCCAATGCGTGCTGCGCTCCATGGGCATGGGGAGCATCCCCGTGGTGAACGTGGAGAACGCCTGCGCAGGGGCGAGTACCGCCCTGCACATGTGCGTCATGGGCGTGAGGGCAGGCATGTACGACGCGGCCGTGGCCGTGGGATCGGAAAAGATCACGCATGAAAACAAGGGCATCGCTCTTGGCGCGTATGCTTCATGCATGGACCTGGAAAGAATCCAGGACAGCATGGAGCTGTTCATCAAGCTTTCCCAGGAGCTCGGCCTGGACACCAGCACAGAGGACGGTGCGCCAGGAGAGGGGCGAAGCATCTTCATGGACGCCTATGCCATGGGCGCCAAGTGGCACATGAACCGCTTCGGCTCTACACAGGAGCAGCTGGCCGCGATCTGCGCCAAGAACCACTGGCACGGCTCGCTGAATCCCCTGGCCCAGTACCAGAAGGACATGACCGTGGAGGAGGTCCTGGCCGACAAGCCCGTGGCCTTTCCGCTCACCCGCTCCATGTGCGCACCCGTGGGTGACGGGGCAGCCGCGGCCATTGTCTGCTCGGAAAGCTATCTCAAGAAACTGAACAATCCGAGGCCGGTGAAGGTGCTGGCTTCCGTGCTCGGATCAGGCCGGGACCGGGATATGGACGGCGAGGACATCGGCGAGCGACTCGTGAAGATCGCTTACGAGGAGGCAGGGGTCGGTCCAAAGGACATCGACCTGGCCGAGCTCCATGACGCCACGGCCTACGGTGAGCTGCACCAGACCGAGGCCATGGGATTCTGCCCCCTCGGTGAGGGGGGACCCTATGCGCAGAGCGGTGCCACCAGGCTGGGCGGCGACAAGCCCATCAACACCAGCGGAGGCCTGGAGTGCCGGGGCCATCCCATCGGGGCCTCGGGCCTGGCCCAGAACTACGAGGTGGGGCTCCAGCTGCGGGGCGAAGCGGGCAAGCGCCAGGTGGAAAACC
>CAZSUQ010000935.1:0-2394 GCA_964609935.1 uncultured Thermodesulfobacteriota bacterium
CCGTGATGCGAGTCAGGGCTGTCAGCTGGGTCGTGTAGGGGGTTGTTTTCATCTGCTCTGGCCTGGTCATTAGGTGTGAATAGGGAGGGGGAGGGTATAGGTCTACGAAAGCCGCATTTTTCCATGTCTCCGGCGAGAAGTTCTGAAAAGGGTCTTCCATGGCGACTGAGAGTTCACAATGTTCGAACTGGCCTGAAAAAGCCGATTCAATGACCGGCCGGTCAACACGGTTGAGGAGAACACGAAGCATGATTTGATTCTGGTTCCCGAGGACCTCCAAGGCGGTCCGGTGGCTGACACAGGAAAGCTGCTTGATGAAGAGTTCCGAACGGTTCCAATCGCATTTTTGTTTGGGCGAGATCCAGACATCCAGCCTGATCAGTTCCTCTTCAGGCGCCGGTCTTTCGGGGAGAAAATGGACAGGATTGTCATTTTCAATGATATCTTTCGGGCTGAGGATCGGACGAAAAGCCGGTTCCAGCGAGACAGGTTGGGCCACTATCTCGGGTTGGCAGCCCTTTCCCGCCTCTTCTTGGAGAATCAGCAAGGCCTTTCTTGCCATCATATAGGGCCTTGCTTTTGCCAGGTAAGCATCTTCCATAGACATCATTAAATCCTACCGAGAATACCGTCCATTCGGTTTGCGGTAGGATCGATTGCAGGATTTCAGCTCGCCTCTATTATTTTGGAATTTTCTTCCATGGGACCTAAGGACGGTCTTCATACCCTTACAGATATCCGGGCCTAGTTTGTTGTTGCGGTTACCCCGGTTATGTCTATTGCGATTCGCGGAGCGGCAGTTCTGGGGGTTGTTGTTCCATCTGCCTCTGCGGTTGATCCGGTTCGAAGGGCCCTTAAAGACCTAGCTCCCTTGTTAAGGATGCATCGAATTCCTGAGTTCAAAAAACCACCTTTTCAGTTCACCCGAGTCTCCCCGCTTGAGGTAGGCGATCATGCTCGTGACGCATGCCGCCAGGTCCCGCCCCGTAGCTCCCGCTGCAGGCTGAAGCGCCATAGTTATAAGAAAAGGATTGTCAGAGTTGGAGTAAGTAGGCCTTCGCGACACTGTGATTATGCTTACTTAGAAAATTATGCCTGTCTTATTAAGGAGTATTAAAGAAGAATTATAAGATGAGAGTTTCTGTTATTTCTTAACTTCAATCGATAAGTCATCCACAATGCAAAGCAAACTATCATGGAGTTTATTCCAATGTTTATCTTGATCGAAATTCTCCCAATCCTCAATGCTATTGGCAATTAAATTATAATAAACATGGTAACTGCCGTCGGGTTGTTTAGCATGTCCATG
Source organism: uncultured Thermodesulfobacteriota bacterium (assembly GCA_964609935.1). Classification (GTDB taxonomy): domain Bacteria; phylum Desulfobacterota; class DSWW01; order DSWW01; family DSWW01; genus CAYTRL01. Next base: position 1,310 of record CAZSUQ010000935.1, read on the forward strand.
AATGGGTGAGCCGTTATGTACATACTGGGACAACGCAAATATTATATTTAATTTAGTATAGAGAGAGTCACATAATAAACCACCATGAAAGAACTTCTTCCGATTCTCTTTTGGGACATAAAATGAAATGTGTATATGAATCATTTTTGCATCCTGTTTTTAAAAAAGTCACAAATCAACGCATAAATACTGCAAAATCTGCCTTCTACATCCCCACCCTGCCCAGTCGTTGAACCAGCTTAGGATGCTCCTCGAGCACCTTTTGAAAAAAGCCCCGTATCCGCCCGGCGCTTCCTTCGGTGAGCTCGGAGGGGAGGAGATGGCCGTATTTTTTGAGATACTCTTCGGGCGCTTCGAGCTTTTCTTCGGTGGAGAGGTTATTCCAGTAGACACCGATCCTCGCTACGATTTCGTAGCCCGCGTACTCCTCCACTGTTTTACGAGCAATCTTCTTCAGGACCCTGTAGAGGCCGCCTTCAATTCCTGTCCTTGCCATCTCGAAGGCCGCTTTCTCACCGTTTTTTCCGAACAACCTATGCAAAACCGTGAAACCCTGGTGGATAGCAAATTCAATGTACTCTTCGGTCAACTGCCTCGGTTTGCAGGCTAGAAGCACGTGATTCTGGAGATGTATCATGAAACGGGCGATGCACTTTTCGAACTCCTTCCAATCTGTGATCCTGTTGGATCCTGCCTGGAAAGAGTTGACCGCCTGGTCCACGCGCATGGACAGCTTGTCGGTGGTCCGGCTCGGGTGGATGCTCTCCAAGAGCCTTTCTAGCTTGGTTGCCATGACACGGTTCCTCCTACAGGCGCCGGAAAATGGAAGAGGTCCTCTGGAGGGAATCCACGTAAGAGCGGATCAACTCCTGGAAGTTTTGGGCATATCGCTCGGGTTGGTGGGCCTGGATGGACGAGGAAAGGTTTGCTCCGCATTGGAGGATGAACTGGCGGATGATCTCCACCTTGTTTTCCCAGGAGTTAGGTGCCACGTGCCGATCGAAGACATCACGGATATAGCGTTCCACGAACTCGACCTTCATCGCTTCTGCGATCGTATCCAGCACAACCCTGAGGCCGCCGTT
>CAZSUQ010000936.1:0-2394 GCA_964609935.1 uncultured Thermodesulfobacteriota bacterium
ACGTTTCTGGAGATTCCGAGACGTTCCATGTGATTGGGATCTATCCATTGCCTAACAGTCACCTTCCGGCTCTTGGCGCCGGGCCGGATGACCACGTTGACGACCTGTGAGTCGGAAATGCTCCCGCGCGTTTTGGGATGCAGGAGCGGGTTTCTCTTCTCGTCGGTATAGGTCATAAGCACCGTCGGATTGCTGATCGTAAACGATGAACGATTAGCGATCGTGAAGTGATATCCCTGCTTATCCTGAAGGATGTCTTCCATTTTCAGTTTCCATAGGAACGTTGCGTTACGTGCCGAGACCACCGCCAGGGAGGTTCTCTTGACGTCTTTTTCTGCGATACCCGCCTTTTTCAAAATTGCCCAGGTATCGTAGAAGAAATGCAGCGGCTTCGGTCGGCGGGGCATGAAGACGGGATCCGGCGTGCGAAGATTCCCCTGGGTCGACCAGAGCACGCGGTTGTCCTTGTCGAGATACATTTTCCTGACCGCGACCGACATCAACGGTATCTCCCCGGTGTTTTCGAAGGAATAGACCCCGTGCAAGCCCTGCTTGTCCTCTTGGAGCTTTGCGGGAGGAATGATCTTGACGAGACTTCCGAGACTCATCCCCCCCCTCAGTTGGTCCCGAAGGACCCTCACCGACAGGAAGTACGTCACCCAGGGCGGAAACCGCATCTTCTTGAAGAGGCTGATGCGCTGCTGCGTGAGGCCAAACGCCAGGTTGGAATGGTCGAGCGTCTCGGAAAACAGAGCGGGACCATAGTTCGACTCGACGAGATCGACCACATCCAGCGCCGACATCGCCTGTCGCGGTGATTTCTCGGCCAGGTTCTGTTTCTTCCCGTAATTGAGTTCGTAGAGACGGTCGCTGGCGAGAAAGTGCGCCGTCGCCAGGGAGGTAATGGACCTGGTGTCCGCCTTGGCGACCCATCCGGATTTCCCAACGCCCTGCCTGACGAACCTGATTTTGATCCAGCCGGTTTTGTCTTCGAGCTTCTCGAACCTCTCGGATCGCCTGACCCGTCCGAGAACCTTCTCACCGTCCCGCACGTTGGAATCCCGGACCATGATAACGTGTATATTCCAGTACTTGCCCAGGTAGTAGTGTGCCCAGTGCCTGGACTTGGGCCAGTGCTGATGGATCAGTTTTCCCCCCGCCAGAAGTGTCGGTGCCTCTCCCGGCTGGGAGTGGGCCAGGGCGCAGATAGTCTTCAAGAGATCGATCGAAGGAACTCCTCCGCGATTCAGGGTGACGATCGCCGCATTCGACAGATAACCGAGCCCCTGACGCTGCTTTCCCTTATGCCCCTTTAGGAACCGGCCGTACAACTCGAGGACTCTCGGTTCTTCCCGATGGTCCTTGAGGCACCTTCCGTATTCCAGAAGCGCCGCGTTGATGTTCTTTTTCCGAACGTAGTAGTCGGCGATCGAGAGTTTGGCCTCGAAATCGGCGGGCTCGGTCTTCAGGGCGTTCTTGAAGGACCCGAGTGCCTTGTCCAGGTCGCCGGCGTCGAGATGAACGAGACCCTGCAGGCGATAGAGCACAGGATCGAAGCTCCCGCCTCGCTTGACGGCTTCGTCGATATCGGCGAGCGCATCTTTCGCCCGTCCAGCCGCCCGATAGATCGCCGCCCGGTGATAGAGGGGCCACCAGAAATCCGGTTCCTTCCTGACCAGCTTATCGATGGTGGTGATGGCGTCTCCGGACCTCTTTGCGCCGGAGTGGCGGTTGGCGGTATCGATGAGGGCATCGGCGTAGAATTCATCGATATCCAGGCATCGCTTGACCATCTTGGCGCTGGTGTTGTGGTCGCCTCGTTTCGAGTAGTATATCGCAAGCTGATAATAAAGCCGCGCCCGCTGGGCGGGCAGGAGGTCCCGCTCGGACTTCAGCGCCCGCGACAGCTCAATCCCGGCCGAACGCAGATTCCCCTGTGCCAGCAGCATTACTGCCAATTCCAGATGCCCGGCGCCCTGCATCCGCCCGGTCCGCGGATACCATCTGATCTGGGGGAAGTAGTAGAGTGCGTGATCGATCGGGCAGACGCCGAAATAATCCCGCTCCTTGCCCGCCAGGCTCACGGTGATGTAGGTGTTCAGGCCGATGACCCAGCCGGTGGCGCAGCTTACTGCCGGCCCGCCGCTGTTGCCCTTCTGGATCTCCGCGGTGGTGTACAGATCGTTGAGCTTCCTGGCCGATCCGGTTGTTCCAAAACGCTGTTCGAGGTAATTGAAACGAGAAATGATCCCCTGGGTGGTGAAGAATAGAAAATCCCAGCGCTTCTGTAAACGTCAGATAAAAAGTGTAGCGCTGGGCGGTCGAAGACCGTAGCGCCCTGCCCGTACTTATCTCATTCAATAGGCCATGTCAAGGCTCCATTCGATAATCGAT
>CAZSUQ010000937.1:0-2389 GCA_964609935.1 uncultured Thermodesulfobacteriota bacterium
AACCTGGGGTACCTGGCCCCAACCGTAGGTTGACCCATGACCGAGATAATGTGTGGTTATGCTTTCCACATCTCATAAACCACGGCAGAGGAATAATTCGAGCGAATACTTCGACGGACTGATCGAGAATATTACGGAACGAAAAAGGATGCAGGAAGAGCTCAGGCGGCACCGGGACCATCTCGAGAGGCTCGTGGAGGACCGCACATCCGAACTGAAACAACGGAACAGACAGCTCCGAGAGGAAATCGCGGAGCGCAAGGAGGTGCAGGAACAGTTGCAGGAGAGCCGCGACCGATACGCCCGGGCGGAAAAGATCGGACGCCTGGGTCACTGGGACGGTGACTTCGTGGAGAACAGGTCCGTCTGGTCCAGGGAACTCTATGGCATCTTCGGTGCAGCCCCTGAAAAGGTGGAGTCGACCTTTGAGAACTTCCTCACGTTCGTTCTCTCATCCGACAGGCCGAAACTGGAGAAAGAGGTGAGAAAGGCCATCAAACACGGAGGAGACCTGGACCTGGAGTATCGGATCGTGAGACCGAACGGAGCCGTGCGATACATTCATTCCCTGGCCACCGTCCTCAAGGACGAGAACGGCAATCCAACAAAATCTTTTGGCGTGATCATGGACATTACAGAGCGAAAGCAGCTGGAGGAAGAGGTGGCAAAGATCCACCAGCTGGAATCCCTGGGCATCCTGGCCGGCGGGCTTGCGCACGATTTCAACAACATCCTCACCGCTATCCTGGCCAACATCTCCATTGCCCGCGTGTACGGAGACGCCGAACCGGACATCGTTCAGCTGCTCAAGGATGCGGAAACCGCCACCCTGCGCGCAAGGGGGCTTACACAGCAGCTGCTCTCCCTGTCCAAGGGCGGGGCCCCCATCAAGAAACCGGCATCGGTTGCGGAGTTGATCAGGGAAACCGCGGATTTCACGTTAAGCGGCTCCAATGTCCAGAGCAGATACAGGATTCCCCGTGACTTGTGGATGGTGGAAGTTGACGAAGGGCAGATCAGCCAGGTCGTCCAGAATTTGATCATCAACGCGGACCAGGCCATGCCCGAGGGAGGCACCCTTGAGATCCGGGCGGAAAACATCACCCTGGGCGAGAGGGAGCACGCCAACCTGAAAGCGGGTCGCTACGTGAAAATCTCCCTCGAGGATCAGGGGAGCGGAATCCCGGTGAAGCAGCTGTCCAAGATCTTTGATCCCTTTTTCTCCACAAAAGAGAAGGGCCGAGGTCTCGGATTGACCACCTCCTTTTCCATCGTCAACCGTCACGGCGGGCATATCCATGTGGAATCCAGGGTCGGTGAGGGAACAACCTTCCAGGTTTACCTGCCTGCAACGGAAAGGGTTGTCGGTGCAGCACCCAAATCAAAAGACCTCCTCCCTCAGGGCCAGGGAAGGATTCTCCTGGTTGATGATGAGGAGATCGTTCGGAAAAGTGCAGGTGAAATCCTGAAGCGTCTTGGGTACGAGGTTGCATTCGCCAGGGAGGGCAGGGAGGCGATCAAAGCCTACAAACAGGCCAGAGAAAAGAGGCAACCTTTTTCCGTGGTGATCATGGACCTGACCATCCCGGGAGGGATGGGAGGGAAGGAAGCGATCAAGAAGCTCCTGGAGGAAGACCCTGAAGCGAAGGTGATCGTTTCCAGCGGATATTCCGATGATCCGGTCATGTCCGACTTCCAGCAGTATGGATTCAGCGGGGTCGTGACAAAACCCTACCGCATACACGATCTGGGAGAGATGCTGCGCCAGATGACCGCTCAGCCGGAAAAACCGGCGTGACCGTACCGCTGCGACACGGATCTACCCTGCCTGCAACCGGCTGTGTTATAGTGAAAGATCATGGTTCTCCGCCATGATGGATCACCCGACAAAGAAAAACCTATGGGGAAAAGCGGCGATGCGACTGAAGGTCTACCTGCGCAGCCCTGTTGATGTGCTCGCGCCGGAATTGCCCTCGCATGTGAGGCACATGCTTCCCGACGTGGAACTTCCGGATGGATCCACCATTGAAACGCTGCTGTCGGCAATCGGTGTGGGGAAGGCCCGGCCGATCGTACTCCTCAACAAGGTCCAGGAGAAAGGGGATGCAGCCCTGCACGACAGGGATCGCGTGGACCTCGTGCTCCCCATCGCGGGCGGATAGACGTTCCGTCAACTTCAAAAAAAGGCCTGATCGCCCTCCCGCTCGCTTCCTTTTCCATCCTTCCGCAAGGAGGAATTAAAATCATAAGACTGGTTGACCCTCCTGGCTTGCGAGACCCGAGAAAACTCATAGAAGGCATCTTCTCCGGAATGCTGGGGTGCGTGTTTCTCTACTCCCTGTTTGCTTTCTTTCTGGTTCGCAGCCACGCGGATCGACCCCAACGGACG
>CAZSUQ010000938.1:0-2388 GCA_964609935.1 uncultured Thermodesulfobacteriota bacterium
GTGAAGTCCGGGTATCTCGAAAAGAAAACCGGAAAGCACTCCGATGCCCGGGTGGTCATGACCTTGAGGAGCATGCCTCTCACCTGGGTTGATGAGAGTCGTGAGCTGAAAACCGTGCCCAAGAAGAAGGACGAGAAGATCTACAATTTCTGTGCAGCGGTTTCCATGCCCTCAAAAGAGCAGCCGGGAGAAGAGCAGGAAGGGGATCAAGCGGATGAAGCCGGCAAGGACGAGATGCGGATGCTGGTGCTTGCCGACGCGGATGCCCTGTCGGACTTTGGCCTCAGGAGTCCGGGGAACCATTACCTGTTCGACGACGGCCTCAAGTGGCTCTTCGAGGAAAAGGGCGTGGTGGGGAGTGTGGGTGCAGAAGAGGACGTGCGGATCGTTCACACAAAGGACGAGGACGTAGCCTGGTTCTACAGCACCATCTTCGGCCTGCCCCTGGTGGTCCTGGCCATCGGGATCGTATACAACCGGTTTCGGGTGAGAAGGAAAAGGAGGGGTTGACAGGGATGAAGCGAATCGTCCCCATCCTGTACCTGTGTGCACTTCTGCTTAGCCTTGTCCTGGCCTACTTCACATGGACCGACGAGCCTGAAAAATCGTCTGGAGAGGTCACGATCCTGGAGTGTGGGAAAGAGGCTATCAAGAAACTCGTGATCAAGGAAGAGAACCGTACGGTCTCCTTTACACAGAAGAAGAGTGCCTGGTCCGGTGAGAGCTATTGGTGGGTTGAGTCGACCCGTGTCCCTTTTTTGCCCGTGAAGAAGGAAGACGAAAAGGAAGAAGCTGATTCGGCCGCTGCCGCGGAAGGGAAGGGCGAGGACAAAGGGGAAGAAGTCGCAGAGGACCGTGAGCAGATCGTCATCGAGGAGTTCAAAGGGAGCGAGAAGCTCAAGGACACCCTCGAGAAGCTCTGTCCCTGGACAGGGTTGCGCGCCTTGGGCAAGGTGGGGGACGCCAAGCGGAAGGAGTTCGGCCTGGAGGACGGAGAGGACTCCCTTGACCTTGACCTTCCCACCGGAACGCGAAGGTTTCTCCTTGGCGGGGCCACCTTCGGCCCCAAGGACCGGTACGTGGAGGACGCAAAGAGCGGCAGGGTCTTCCTTGTGAAGGGGCAGAGCATCAAGGATCTTCTCTACCCCAAGACCCGGTTCATGGAACGGTCCATGCGCTCCTTCAAGCGGGATGAGGTTTTGCGTCTGAAGCTTCGTGCAGGGGAAGCCAAAAAGGAGCTGATCCACCTCCTGACAGAGGAGGGCAAGGATGAGGGCTGGGCCGACAGTGCGAAACCGAAGGATCCCCAGGAGCTGTACAAGAACTGGGTCCGGAAGATGTTCAACCTGCGCCCCATCGATTACGTGATCCCCGGGAAAGAGGAGGCGGTCACTACAGGGCCCTTTGGTTGCCCAATCCCGCAGGGTTGCGAGATCGTGGCGAGCCTCACCTTCTACGGTGAACGAGAAGAGATCGGTTTCATGACGCTGTACAAGAAGGAGGATGAAGAGGGCAAGCCTGAATTTTTCGCATGTACCGAGAACACGGAGACCCTGGTCAAGATCTCCAAGACCCAGACCGAGAACCTGATCAAGGACATGGAGGACGTGCTGGGAGCGTCCTGATCCGTCCTGAGAAACACCTCACGCAAGACTTCTGCCTTCAAGGAAGCCCCCCTGAAGAGCTCCCTGGTCCATGATCCCCCTTTAAAATCCCTCTGCCATGTTGTACCCGTTTTTCTTCTTTCGCATGAAGGCCCGAATCCAGGAAGAACTCGAAACGATCCCTTCATCGTGCTTTTCTTGAATTCTTGTCCCGGTTTTTTGTAATGTGTGACCTAACCCGAATATTACATGAAGCCTTCACCTGCGAGCGGCGTAAGCATGGAACCTTCGGATTGTTTTTTAAGATCCAGACCCGGATGTATTTCAATACGATCCGGCCCCGAATCTCAAAAAACAACTTCGCCCTTCGGGTCCGAATCTTCCATACTTCCACCGCTCTCGCCAAGAAGTTTCATGCAATATGCGGGCTAACCCGGGAAACAACGCACACAAAAGCAAACAAACATTGGAAGATGAGCCTGAATCGATTTACCCGTGCATTCCGTGATTTCTACAAGGGGAACGTCCTCGAGGAGAAGTGGCTTCTTGCGCCGTCGCTGCGCGTGGGGTTCCAGTGGATGGACCGGGTGGCCCGGTCCGGGCAGCCGGTTTTGAACGTTCGTGTGAAGACCCTTCTGCATACGGCACTGGAGCTGGCTTCAGGGGAGATGCAACACAGGAAGCTGGACTTCCTGCGGGGGATGCGCCACGAGCTTCTCATCCACGAACTCTTTGGCCGTCTCAAGGCGAAGCAGGGCGGGTACCTGGCGAGCCTGGATCCGAG
>CAZSUQ010000939.1:0-2386 GCA_964609935.1 uncultured Thermodesulfobacteriota bacterium
CGTGACGACGAAGCACGTCTTGAGGTGGTCGAACAAGGAAGGCCATGGAGTTTCGACGGTGATGGAGCCCTTTTCCGACTCGTCTCAGAGGCACATCGTATCCGACTCGCCCATCTTTTCGATCCGGTCCTGGCCGTCCATACATCCCTGGTTGACCCGCTGCCTCACCAGATCACAGCTGTCTACGAGGCCATGCTGCCACGACAGCCGTTGCGTTTCCTGCTCGCCGATGACCCTGGAGCTGGTAAGACCATCATGGCGGGTCTTCTCATAAGGGAGTTGATTGTCCGGGGTGATTTGCACCGTTGTCTCGTCGTTTGTCCTGGCAGTCTTGCGGAGCAATGGCAGGACGAGCTTTTTCACCGGTTCAATCTGCCATTTCAAATTCTCACCAACGACAAGCTCGAGGCCGCACACACCGGCAACTGGTTCGTTGAGTCAAACTTGATCATCGCCCGCCTCGACAAGCTCTCACGGAACGAGGATATACAGGAGAAGCTCAAGGCTCCGGATTGTCGATGGGATCTTGTGGTCTGTGACGAAGCACACAAGATGTCGGCTACGATCTTCGGTACGGAAACCAAATACACAAAGCGATACCGGCTGGGACAGCTTCTTTCGACCCTGACACGCCATTTTCTGCTTATGACGGCCACCCCGCATAACGGAAAGGAAGCCGATTTCCAACTTTTCATGGCCTTGCTCGACGGGGACCGATTCGAGGGACGTTTCCGTGATGGAGTCCATGTAACCGACGTTTCCGATCTGATGCGCCGTATGGTGAAGGAGCGACTGCTCAAGTTCGACGGCAGACCACTGTTCCCTGAACGCATCGCCTACACCGTTCCCTACAAGCTCTCGGATGCCGAAGCCCGGCTCTACAAGTCGGTGACGGATTACGTTCGTCAGGAGTTTAACCGGGCTGAGGCACTGGAAAACGATAGACGTGCCGGCAATGTAGGGTTTGCGTTGACCATCCTGCAGCGGAGACTCGCTTCATCCCCAGAGGCGATCTACCAGTCGATACGACGTCGGCGAGAGCGGTTAGAAAGCAGGCTTCGGGAACTGGAGTTGCTTCATCGTGCCAGTCAGGTCTCTTCCATCATGGACGCAAACATCCCAGCCTTGGATGCCGAGGATATGGAGGATCTTGAGGATGCACCTGATGATGAGGTCGCTACCGCAGAGGAGGAAATCCTCGATCAGGCCACCGCAGCTCGATCGATTGTTGAACTGAAGGCTGAAATCGATACATTGAAAACCTTGGAATCGCTTGCGTTAAACGTCCGTCGCAGCGGAGAAGACACCAAGTGGCGTGAGATGGCAAGCCTTCTTGGAGAAATCTTCACACCCGCAGCTATTTCCGACCGTGTGACAGATCCAACGGAAACCTACGGTTCCCGACAGATTTCACGGCCCAATCCCTCTCCACAACAAAAGCTGGTCATTTTTACCGAACATCGTGACACCCTGAACTACCTTGAAAACCGCATTACCACCTTACTCGGTCGTAGCCAAGCCGTAGTCATGATCCACGGTGGCATGGCCCGAGAGAACCGTATGACAGCCCAGGAGGCTTTCAAACACGATCCTGAAGTGCAGGTCCTTCTGGCAACGGATGCCGCCGGTGAGGGTATCAACCTTCAACGGGCGCACCTGATGGTCAACTACGACCTCCCCTGGAACCCCAACCGCATTGAGCAGCGTTTTGGCCGTATTCACCGTATCGGTCAGACCGAGGTGTGTCATCTTTGGAATCTCGTGGCCGAAGAAACCCGGGAAGGCGATGTCTATCGAAAATTGCTGGACAAACTGGAACAGGCCCGTCAATCCTTGGGGGGACAGGTATTTGATGTGCTTGGAAAACTCCAGTTCGAAGGAAAATCGCTTCGTGATCTTCTTCTCCAGGCAATCCGTTACGGTGAAAAACCCGAGGTGCGTTCCCGTCTGACCAGAGTGCTGGATCATGCGCTCGACCAAAACCAACTTCAGGATCTATTGGAAGAACGTTCCCTCGTACACGATGCCATGGACGCCAGTCGTGTAAATCGAATCCGGGAAGACATGGAACGTGCGGAGGCACGAAGACTGCAACCTCATTATATTGAATCGTTTTTTATAGAGGCTTTTCGATGCCTGGGAGGATCGGCCAAGAAGCGTGAACCACGTCGTTATGAGATCACTCGTGTCCCCGCACCGGTGAGAAATCGGGATCGCCTGATCGGTATTGGTGAACCCGTACTTCCACGTTACGAACGTATTGCCTTTGAAAAATCTCTACTGAATCCTCAGGGAAAACCTTTGGCCGCCTTTGTGTGCCCAGGTCACCCTCTTTTAGACTCTGTCATCGACCTTACGCTGGAACGTAACCGGGATCTCCTGAAAC
>CAZSUQ010000940.1:0-2383 GCA_964609935.1 uncultured Thermodesulfobacteriota bacterium
TCCAAATGTAAGTGCTGGTCCATCATCATGAGGCTGCGCAACACGGTTCGGCCGGACGATATCGGATTTTCCGTACGGTTTCGACTCGAAGGGCTGGGGGAGACCCTGTGAGAGGCCGTAAAGGATCGACTTTACAGGAAAAAGCCCCGCCGAACCTTGACGATTCCGAGATGCGCATGGCATAGTGATAAGATTAACAACTTGAAGTAAAAGTTCTACGATCCAGAAAGGAGGATCCGTTGAAGGGGCTGGTTCTTAGTGGTGGGAGAGGCACTCGACTGCGGCCCATCACGCACACGCACGCAAAACAACTGATCCCCGTAGCAAACAAGCCCGTCCTTTTCTACGGCCTCGAAGCCATCAGGGAAGCAGGGATTACGGATATCGGGATCATCGTGGGGGATACCTTCGAAGAGATTCATGCAGAGGTGGGCGACGGTTCCCACCTCGGGGTGAGCATTACCTACATTCATCAGAAAGCCCCCCTTGGGCTGGCCCATGCCGTGATGACGGCCGAGGAGTTCCTGGGCGGCGATTCCTTTGTCATGTATCTGGGAGACAACCTCATCAAGGACGGGATCAAGGATCTCGTGGCGGAGTTCCAAGAGCAGAGACCGAATGCACAGATCCTTCTGGCCAAGGTGCCGAACCCGAACCATTTCGGCGTGGCCGAGCTGGATGGTGATCGTGTCATCAGGCTCGAAGAAAAGCCCGACAAGCCCAGGAGCGACCTGGCACTGGTGGGCGTCTACATGTTCGACTCCACCGTGATGAAGGCAGCCAAATCCATCCAGCCGTCAAAAAGGGGCGAGCTGGAGATCACGGATGCCATTCAATGGCTCATCGACCAGGGACACCAGGTCGTGCCCCATGTGGTCAACGGATGGTGGAAGGATACCGGAAAGCTGGAGGACATGCTGGAGGCCAACCGGATCATCCTGGACACCATCGACGAACGGATCGATGGGAAGGTGGATCACCTGTCCGATATTCAGTTCAAGGTGATCGTGGAGGAGGGTGCCCAGATCACCAACAGCGTGATTCGCGGTCCGGCCATCATCGGGAGGAACTCGGTCATCAACAACACCTACATCGGCCCCTTTACCAGCATCTACTACAATTGCAGGCTGGAAAACGTCGAGATTCAACACAGCATCGTTTGTGAGAATTCGGTGATCGTGGACACCCCCTCCCAGCGAACCTTCAAGATCGAAGACAGCCTCGTAGGGAAAAACGTGGAGATCACCCGAACACACCAAAAGCCCAAGGCACACCGGTTCCTCCTGGGCGATTCGAGCAAGGTAGGTCTTTTATGAAAATCCTGGTCACGGGTGGTGCAGGGTTCATCGGTTCGAACTGCATCCGAACCCTGCTACGCTCTCACGCCGATGACGAGATCGTCAACCTGGATCTGCTCACCTACGCCGGAAATCTGGAGAATCTCGCGGACGTTCAGGAGAACAGGAACTACCGTTTCGTGCGGGGGGATATCTCCGATGCTGCCCTGATGGAGGACCTGTTTGCGGAGGGATTCGACGCAGTCCTGAATTTTGCGGCGGAGAGTCACGTGGACCGGAGCATCGAGGATCCGGGGCAATTTCTCCGGACGAACGTGTTTGGCACACAGGTCCTCCTGGAAGCGGCCCTCCGGCACAGGGTGAATCGCTTCATCCAAGTCTCGACGGACGAGGTCTACGGGTCCCTGGGAAGCGAGGGGAAGTTCTCCGAGGACACCCCTCTGGCGCCGAACAGCCCGTACGCTGCCAGCAAGGCTGCTGCGGATCTCCTGGTTCGCGCATACTGGAAGACCTACGGCATGGATGCGATCATTACCCGATGTTCCAACAATTACGGCCCTTATCAGTTCCCGGAAAAGCTCATTCCGCTCTTTATTACGAATGCCCTTGCCGACGAGCCTCTCCCGGTTTACGGCGACGGGAAATATGTCCGGGACTGGATCTATGTGGAAGATCATTGCATTGCACTCGATCGCGTGCTGAGAGATGGAAAACCCGGCGAGGTCTACAATATCGGGGCGGATGAGGAGTGGATGAACCTTCAGATCACGAACTGGATCCTGAAAAAGCTCGACAAAGACCCTTCTCTTATCCGCAACGTCAAGGACAGGCCGGGCCATGACCGGCGATACGCCATGGACAGCACAAAGATGCAGACAGAGCTCGGGTGGAGACCCGGCATCTCCTTTGAAGAGGGCATGAACCGCACCCTCCAGTGGTATGTGGAAAACCGGATATGGTGGGAGAAGATCAAGAGCGGAGAATACAAGGAGTATTATGCGCGCATGTACGATAACCGCTGACAGGGAATTCGCACGTTCGGCCCTGCACGGTTCTTCTCCCCCCCCATCAGGTGATTCCCTTAC
>CAZSUQ010000941.1:0-242 GCA_964609935.1 uncultured Thermodesulfobacteriota bacterium
GATTTCAGCTTGAACACGGTTCCCGAGGAGATCGATGGCTTCAATGTGGAAGTCCGAGGTGTCCACATCCCGGGCGATTCCGAGCGTGGACTTGTTGGCCTGAATGAAGGCAAAAGAGCGCTGCATCGATTCCTTCATCGATCCGCTCACTCCCCCCGCCATCTTGAGCTTGCCAGTGCCATTGGAGATGCTGATCTCCAGGCGAAACAGGCCCACGGTCCCGTCTGCACGGACCGAAGCGG
>CAZSUQ010000941.1:252-2383 GCA_964609935.1 uncultured Thermodesulfobacteriota bacterium
AACCGTCCCTGGAGGAAGCGGATCCGGCGATATCAGACCACGACCTCCCTGCTCAGGCACCCCTACGAAGAATTCCTCTCCTGTTTCGTTGTCGCTATAGCTGAATGAGGTCTGGTAGTATTCGAAGGCGCCCATTTTCTTGAGCTGCTCCTTGACGCGACGCCTTCCTTCGATCGCCATGGCGAGGATCTCATTGAGGTCTTCTTTGGAGACCTCTCCGTGGGGGTGGAGGATCTTTACAAGACCGGACACAGTGCGGCGAACGGCTTTCCGATCTCGGGTGTTCAAATGTGCGCCGAGCGAGAAATAATGATCGATCACCTCGGTGAAGTTATGCTTCCGGAGTTCCCTCAGGGCCTCTGAGAGGAAATCCACCACGAACCCGTAGTGGTTCGTGAAGAACTCATTCCGCATCTTCGGGATCTCCCAGCCGGGGAGATAGCAGTGCAGTCTGTCGATGAAGGCCATGTCATCCCGTACGATGTCTGGAAGTGGCGAAAACAGGTGGCCTGTCTGAACCATGACGTCGATCGGCTGCTGTGTATTGCCGAACATGGCGATGCTCGCATAGCCGGCCGTTGCCTCTCGCCCTCGCTGGAATTGCCCGGACTCGCAATAGGTCTTCATCATGGTGATGACCTCTTTCGGCATCTTCTGGAGGTCCCCAACCTCGTCGAATCCGACGACGTCCCAGATCTCGACCATCCCCTTGTGCCGGCCTTCCATGTGCCCGAACAGATTTGGCACTGTTGTCGGACCGGTCAGCAAGGCAGCGTAAGGGGAGAGTTCTTGGATGGCATAACTTTTACCAGTAGCGCGGGGCCCGAGCTCGATCAGGTTGAAGTTGCGCTCGCAGAGTGGAATCAGTCGGAGCAGGAAGAGGAGCTTGAGCCGTTTCTCGAATATGGTGGGTTCATACCCCATGGTCCTGAGCATGAAGTCGATCCATTCTTCCGTGGTGAACTCACGCCGTAACTTCCGGTAGTCGTCGAGGTCGAAGGATGCAAGCTGGATCGGAATGAGCTTATCAATCCAGAACGGATTCTTTCCCTTGGACTCCTCATCATATTCGAACATCATGTCGATCTGCGCCCAGATCCCTCCCATTAAAAGGCGGTCGTACTGACGAACGTAGTGATCTGGTATATGGACCTTTTTATGCCCGAAGTTGACCCCTTCCGCCCAGTAATTCGAGTCGGTCAGGCTAACCTTGACCTTGTCAATGAATGTATGTTTTCCCTTCTCCTTGACCAGGCTCTGCGCCTTGGTGGCCTCGTCCGGGCTGATGTAGTTCTCGGCCAAGGTTTCGTTTACGACCTGAAGCCCCATTTTTATGGCTGTTTCATCGGAAGAGGCACAATATTTGCCCAGGAGGTACTCCAGCACGAACACAGGAACATTCGCGCCGACTTTCACATTCCGGACAAGATCCTTTCGGACCACCTTCCCGGCAAAGACCCGGTTTACCTTGTCATCTAATGCATCACGTTGAGGGGGTTGATGTTCGTTCATGATTAATATCCCCAGCTTGATTGGAAGTTCGTCCGATTGGGCCAGTACGGTGTCTGTTTCCGAGTCCTGCACTATGACGCGACAGGAATTCGCGTTCTCTCGTGTTAGTATCAGACCCACGCTCACCTGGCTACCGGGCGTCAGGCGGATGCACCCTGTATCACGGTCAAAGCACTCACCTGAGGCCATACCTGCCCGGCCGACCTGTTCCCCACCGGATACGAGGATAACCCGGAGGGAAAGTGGCTCCTTCTGGAAGAGATCCCCTACCGCCTCAACCGTGACACCGAATGTCCGATTGGCCAGCATTGAGGGACAGCCACTTATCGAAACCTGCATGCCCGCTTTTTGCGCCGTCTCGACCTTCGGCAGGCGAAATGTGATGACAGGCACGATGAGCTCCTGGAGGCTGATGCCGCCGTGGTGATAGCTGAGCCCCCCTTCCGTCTTGAAAACCCCCAGGCCCACCGGGAAGATGAAGTCCAGGTCGGTGTCGTAGCCCAGCTCCGCCCCGGAGATGCGAACCGTGCCTGCCGGTGTCGCTCCGCCACGGCCGATCCAGCACCGGCGGTGTATCTCCACCGTGTCTCCGCCGGGCTTGTCGATCTTCATGTCGTCG
>CAZSUQ010000942.1:0-2382 GCA_964609935.1 uncultured Thermodesulfobacteriota bacterium
GTTAATTTTTCTAATAGTTAGACCACCTAAACATACAACCCCTTGAAGATCCTGTCAATCCCTCTTCTTGCTTCTTCTACGGCGTGATGTTTCGCTTGATGAGCTCTTTTTCGATCATGTTCTTTTCTTTGGCCAGATGATATCCCTTGCTCCCAATAAAGAATGGGGAGCGAAAGCGAACCGAATTCTCGTCTTCTTGCCTATCGTCGAAGTGATCGCTTACACGACCGCCCCTTTCTATGTCACGAATCTGATCTTTGATCCCCTGGTAATAAGACAGGAGCTCGTCATCATCCATCAAGTCGATTTTTTCCAGGAACCTTACTTTGTTCCCACATCCTGCCAAGACAAAAGAAATCAACAGGGTCAGTATCACCACATAGCGCAACTGATTTAACTTCATTCCTCTCTACCCTCCCTTGTGGGATGTACTTCAATCCGGACACAACCGCTCTACTCACCCATCAGTGCCATCCACGATGATGTCTGGAAACCGCAGTCTTCCGCCTCCTGCTCCATTCGCTGGAAAAGCGGCGCAGGCAAGGTAAGGGTCGAGATATCGTCCCGGAACCTCTTGCGCATGACCCTAGGATCTCTCCGGGAGCGATTTCTTCCCCTTTTCACGCTGCTTCTGAAACGGATTGGTGAAATCCATGGAATCCGGATCCACCAGCCATCGAAACTCCTCCCTGGCCTCGGCTCCCTTCAGGGCCTCGGCGTATCGTGCATAGTTGGCGAGCGCCATCTGGAGCAAGGGATCCCAGTCGGCCTTCACCGCGCATTCCGGGCAGACGTTCACGCAGTGCCAGCAGTAGATGCAGGGATCCTGAATTCTAATTGGGGAGGCCAGCACGTCGATCCCGCCCACGGGGCAGCACTCTTGACACTCCTGGCACTGGGTACAGGACTCCGGGTCGATCTCCAGCCGAGGCATGACCTGCCCGAGAAACTCCCTGGAGAGCATGGCCGCCTCTTCACGGGTCCATGCATCGCTCACCTCCGGGATGGACCGGATCCCGGAAAGATCCCCTTCCCGCACCTTCTCGAGGATACCGGTGATCTCGCGGCCGAACGTCCGTGCATCCTCCAGATCCTGCTGGTCCGGGTGGCCGGTTGTCAGGGTGGGGTGCGGGTAGAAGGGCACCCAGGCGTCTGCATAGGTGTGATGGGACCCGATCACCCGGGCGCCTTTGCCGGCCAACTCACCGGCCATGGACTCCAGGGTGACCCCCAGGACCGACCCATGGGTGCAGAACACAAACCAGGGCTTATCCTTCTGTGGCGGAAGTTCCTGAAGAAAGGTCCTCACGTGGAAGGGTTCCTTGTAATAGAAGACCGGACAGCCGATCCCAACGAGATCGTATCGGTCCAGGTCCCTTGCCTCAGACAGATTCACGATATCGCAACCTGTCCCGGATTCCAGGATTCCCTCAGAGATCCGCTCTGCAACGTTCCGGGTGTTTCCGGTCTGGGAAAAGACGATGATCAGGGCTTTCATGAGAACCTCCTTTGTGTTCTTGGTTCTTCCTGCTCGATCCACACAGAATGGTTCACCAGGCCGAACTCCTTGAGTGCCGAGGCCAGGCGCTGACCCAGAGCACTTGGCTGTACCTCCGGCCTGGTAGCCTCAAACAGGAGATGGATGCTCATGTCCGTGTCTATGGTTGCTTGGCAGTATACCTTGACTGACATCAGATTGTTGTCTCGATCCAACTCCGTGACGACCCTGGGGACCTGTTGCCCGATGGATTCTCTCGAAGCGCCTGCTGACCGAAGGTTTATGATCTCTATCCATTTCATCTGCATCCACCTTCTCGATTTTCATAGAATGCCTTGAGTGTATGGGTTCCGGTCCTCGGTGCAACGCCGTCGGTCGTTGTGGCTGTGGCAAAAAACGCCAGCAGCTCACCCTGGTGTCTATTGAAGAATCGGGTTACGGCCACGACAATCCTGGTCAACCATAGGGGGATGGAGGTAATCTTGATCGGTTTTCCCTGCGTTTCAAGGGCAAGGGTGGCGATCTCGCGGAGGGTCAGGATCTCCGGCCCCCCCACATCGATTTCCTGTCTTTCTCCCTCCATGGCGTCCACGCAGGTGATTGCCAGGTCCGCACCGTGAACCGGGTTGATCCGGTTGCTGCCGGGGCCGAACAGGTAGACACGGCCCCTTTTGGCCATTTCGAAGAATTCGCCCATATCCGAGAAATACCCGGTGGGGCGAATACTGGCGTAGTTCATGCCCGAAGCCCTGAGCATATCGACGAAGTCCTCGTGAGCCTTGACGATGTCCAGGTGCAGCAGGTTGGGTCCGTTGAAAACAGACACGTATACGAACTTCTTTACACCGGCCCTCTTGGCGGCCTCGTGAAGGTTTACGTTGCCT
>CAZSUQ010000943.1:0-2373 GCA_964609935.1 uncultured Thermodesulfobacteriota bacterium
TTTCCGACATCTTGCAGGTGGTCATGCGGGACAAGGAGTATTACCGCAAGAGCGGAGGGGGGGTCACGCTGAGCGGCGGTGACCCTCTTCTGCAGAGTCCCGACAGTCTCATGCCCCTGCTGGAACTGCTGAGGAAAGAAAAGATTCATGTTGCGGTTGAAACATCCCTTCATGTGCCCTGGAAAAATGTTCACAAGCTGGCGCCGCATGTTGATCTTTTCCTCGTTGACCTGAAGATTGTAGGCGATGACGTCCAGCATAAGAAATGCACAAAACAGGACACCGGATTAATCCGAACGAATATCAAGAAACTGGTCGATCTGAACGCCAATGTGAAATTTCGCATGGTCATGGTTCCGGGCTACAACGACGCAGAAAAAAATATCAAGGCAGCAGCGGAATTCTTAACGTCCCTCGGTCATAACTCGATTGAACTGCTCAAGTACCACAACATGTACGAAGACAAGGCAAAGCGCCTGGGCCTTGAACTGGAGCCGTTGAATATCAGCAATGATCAGGCCGTCGCCTCGGTAAAAAACGCCCTCGATGAGTTCAAACTTCATGATATCCAGGCCGAATGCCTTGCCCTGGAGGCTTCCAGGCATCAAGCCGTTTTCCCAAAGCGTGTTTACGAAATACAGAATGCCATAAGGGAAAGCCGCCACAGCCTTTGTTTCGAGGTGTCAAAGCTGAAGACATCATATTACAGGAAGAACGGCTTTCAAAAGCCAAACCCCATTCACCGGGCGGAGCGTCTGGCCTATGTGTTGAGAAACAAGGAAATTATTGTCTATCCCGATGAACTGCTTGTGGGCAATTTCACCTCCAAGAGGCGCGGCGGCCAGATATGGGAGGAACACTTCGGCATCCTTTTCACCTTGACCCTTCATCAGATTCACCGCCAGACGCCGATTTCATTTCAGTGTTCCTGGAAAGACCGGCTGATATTCTACTTTCGGATCGCGCCTTTCTGGGCGAAACACGCCCTGGTGACGAAGGTATTTTCATCTCACAGGGAACGCCTGCTGGGCGTTTCACGCATCTCTGAAATGAATGTGGGATTTAACAACAACATGGCGGCGATAGCACACTTCATCGTCAACTACGAACGCATGCTTGAACTTGGAACCACCGGAATCATCCAGGAAATTGAAACCGTGAAAAAGGAAAAGCCTGAGAACAATCAGGACTTCTATGACGGCGCAATCGTTGCGCTTCGGGGACTGGAGGACTTTGCGGAAAGATATGCCCGCAGCCTGTCCGATGCAAGCCGGAAGGAATCGGACCCTGTCCGCCGCAAGGAACTGGAGGAGATGGCCGCCATCTGCAGCCATGTCCCCAAGCATCCGGCCCGTACATACCATGAAGCGCTGCAGAGCATGATGTTCATACATATCGCGATTTGCATTGAGTCTTATGAAAACGCGATTTCCCCGGGACGCCTCGACCAGATCCTGTATCCTTACTACAAGCGAGACAGGGAGGCCGGAAGAATCGATTACGAGAAAGCCAGAGAACTGCTGGCCCTGTTCATCCTCAAAATGGACGAAGCCATCATGATCAACGACGGCGATACCTACATGAAGTTTGGAAGGCTTTTTGAGACCATGTCATCCGACCAGACCGTGACCGCGGGCGGCCTCGGCAAAAACGGCCGGGACGCCACCAACGAGCTTACCTATGCCCTGCTCGATATCTGCGAGCTGCAGCCTTACGCGGTCAACATGACGGCAAGGATCCATCCCGACAGTCCGGTTGAATATATGGACAGGCTTGCGGAGGTATATATCAACGGCGCGCCCATGCCCGCTTTGTACAATGATGAACTCTACATTGAAACGTTACAGAAGCATTACGACACCACCGTGGAAGACGCCAGAAACTACGGGATCGTGGGATGCGTTGAACCCAATGCCTCGGATGATCATTACGGGAACACCGACTGCGCCAATATGAATGTTGTCCTCCCGTTCCTGCAGGCCCTGAAAGGTGAAGAAAATGATTTGTGGAACTTCGACACCCGCGACCAGCTCGAGAAATTAACCACCAAATTCGTCGAACACCACTTCAATGGAGATGGGAAACTTTCCCGGGCGATCTCCTCAAAATACGGATCGGCCCGCAAACAATACAAGAAAAGGAGGGCTCCGAAACCCAATCCGCCTGCAAACATGGAGGAGCTCCTTGCGCGCTTTCAGACACGCCTGAACCATCTGGCAACATCGATCCTGACCGATCACCAGATTCTTGAAAAGGCAATTCGAGAGAACTTCGCGACCCCGCTGGCATCATCCCTCTCAAGGGGCTGCGTTGAATCCGGAAAAGATGTGAACGAAGGCGGCGCGAAGTTCAACAGCAGCGGTATTCAGGCTG
>CAZSUQ010000944.1:0-2364 GCA_964609935.1 uncultured Thermodesulfobacteriota bacterium
TATCCCGGTTGTTTTCCCACATCACGGACAACCTGGAGTGGGGGACGAATGCGGTCTATGTGGTGTTCGGCGGGAGCCTGGTCCTTCCCTTCTTTGGTCTGGCCCGGCGGATCTACGGCGTTCGTGCCGCCCGGAAGGCCTCCATCTTTCTCGCCTTCTACCCTGGGCTCCTCCTCTCCTTTTACTGGGGATCCATGACCGAACCGCTCTACACCTTCCTCATCCTCACCGCCCTTTTCTTTCTTTACAGCGGGCTGGAGGGAGGGCGCTTAAAGGATATTTCCCTGGCCGGCATCTTCCTGGGCCTCATCTACCTGTGCCGTTCAGAGGGAATCCTCTTTTTCCCGGTCTTCCTGGTCTTCCTGCTTCTTCTCTTTGCAAAAAGGCGATCCCTTCTTCAGAAGAAGACCGTGGCGAACCTCCTTGCCATGACCCTTTTCTTTGCACTGGTCAGCGCGCCCTATCCCCTGTTCATCAAGAAACATGCAGGCGGGCTCAGCATCAGCGGGAAGACCAAGCTGGTGCTGCTGGCAGGTGCCATGCCCCTTCAGGAGCGGGAAAAGCTGCTGGGAAAGCTGAACGATGAGGGAACCGCCTTCTACGATTATGCTGAGCTGGTGAAGGACAAGACCGTGCTGGAAATGATCCTGGACAACCCCATGGTCCTGGTGGGCGGATCCTTTCTTCAGATCCGGAACTTTTTCGTCACCCTCTTCTCCTGGAAGGTGTTTCCCCTGTTTCTCGCCCCCTTTGCGATCCTGGGCTTTCTCCGCGACCGTGGAGGCGGAGACGCCCTGAAAAAGGGTGCCTTTCTCGTCACGGCCTGTTTACCCTTCTTCGTTTTTCTCATCTTCCGTATCTGGCCGCGTTACCTTCTTCCCATGACGCCCATCCTCCTCTTGTGGACCGTCCGGGGTGTCATCCGCCTGGAGGACTGGATACAGGAATTCGCTCTCAGGGCCGCACCCTCCGGGAGTCCCCTGCGCGCGTGGTGGCGAATCGTTCCCTCCCTGGTCCTTGCCCTGCCCCTGTTGACCATTCTGGCTGCCAAGCCGGCCAAGGCCCGAATGCTTGTCCAGTATCCTGTGGAGTACAAGGCCGCAGGGGCCTGGATGGATGCAAACCTCCCCCCGGACGCTATGATCCTCACACGGAAGCCCGAGGTGGCTTATTACGCACGGCGCATGATGCACCCGCTGCCCAACGAGGACCTTCCGCGCATCCTGGGCTATGCACGCGCCCACAGGGTGGCTTTTCTCGTTGTGGATGCCTTTTTCATCGCCACACGCCCGCAGTTGAAGGATCTTCTGGAGTCTGAATCCATACCCGACCCTCTCCTACTCCTGCACGAGGCGCAGGCGCCCAACGGGCGCAGGATTCGAATCTTCCGGATCCGGGATGGAGGAGATCCCCGATTGGGAGGAAACGGAGGCGCACCTTGACCCGCACTCGTTTCACAAAGAGCGGTGCCCTTCACCTTCTCCTCCTGTGTCTCATCCTGCTCCTGGGAACCTCCCTCCGCTTCACCCGCACCGGTGATATCGGCCCCCGCCTCTGGGACGAAGGGATCTACCTGCAGGAGGCGCGGTTCCTCTACACCCTGCTGGACGCACTGTCCGACAGCTTTGCATTGAAGGTGCGGGAGAGTCGCACAAAAGAAGACCTCTGGAAGAAGGAAGACCAGATCAATCATATCCGAGAGCGGATCCGGGGCTCGGCGCCCATCTTCGGCCGCCTGAACCATGACCTGGCCATCCTGCTGGGCATGTTCGTCCTGGGCCCTGACGATCCGTCCGTGGGTACGCGCGTTTCGGCCTTCACCGGAAGCCTCACCCTGCTCGTGCTCTATTTCCTGGCCACGAGGCTGTACGGCCCGCGCACGGCCCTTTTCACCACCCTGATCTTCTCCCTTCTGGGGTATCACATCCATTACTGCCGCAGCACCATGGCCGAGCCCACCATGCTCCTGTTCCTTCTCTGCGCCTTCTACTTCTATGCGGGGAGCCGAACTGCAAGAAGGCACGGATCCACAACATCCCTGGCCCTGTCGGCCCTGTTCCTTGGAATGGCCTTTACCACGCACAACCGCATGCTGGTCATGCTGGGGATCTTTCTTCTCTATGAGCTCTGCCTCTGGGTTCGGGGGGAGCCGCATCAGCCTCCCTTTCGCATGAAGCGTTTTCTTGTCTTTCTCTCCTTCTTCTCCCTGCCGCTGGCAGCATGGGAGTCTCTCTATTACACGGCACTCCTCCTTGGGAAGCACCTGGGCATCGTGCTCACCGCCCCCACCTACCTGGAACAACTCATAACGGCAACGGGCAGATCCGCCCTCTGGGCCTACATCTCCAAGGTCTACCGACCGGA
>CAZSUQ010000945.1:0-2360 GCA_964609935.1 uncultured Thermodesulfobacteriota bacterium
GTCATACTCTTTACTGAAATCATAGGGAAAGGTTTGGTTGGCCATGCCGGCGGCGATGTAGCGGCCGTTCTGCAGGTCATAGGAAGCCTCGAATGCGCCGAGCATCGTCTTCTTTTCGTAGTAATTGAAAACGTAATACTCCGCAATGCGCCAGATGCTTCCCCGCTTGTCGTAGAGGTCGGCCACCACGATGCTCCAGGTGTCCTCGTCGACAACGAAGACCCGCCGCCCGTAGATATGGCTCGTCCCCTCTCTCAGTTTGGCCTCCACGATCCATGCCCGGTGCAGCTCGTAGCGCAGCAGGTCCGGGTCCACATGCCCCGGCTGGAGGATCTCCTCGTACTTGATTCTTTCGTCTTGCGCCTTGTAGTTGTTATAGGGAATGTACATCTCCTTCTTTCCCACGAGCTTCCACGTGTACCTGTCCGGCGCACCGTTGTACATGTCGAGCTGGTCGGCCGTGCGCATGTTGTCCGAAGCCGTGCCGGGGTTGTCGTAGGCAACGTTGGGCGCCCTGCGAACCCTCCTCTGCCCCGGGTTGTAGGTCCATGCCTTGCGAGGCTCCTTGACCTGATCGAGGGTCTCGTGGACCAGGAGGAGCTGGCCCGCCAGGCGGGCCGGCGAGGTCACGACCTGATAGAAGTAGATGGACGTGTTGCCGATGCTCTCGATGGTGGCTCCGGGCTGTGAAAATGGCAGGAGGACCTTCTGGTCGACGGTGACCAGGCTGTAGGCGCCACCGGCCGTGGGAGCCGCCTGCGTGTACTCCTGGGTGATGGTCTCACCCCGATAGCGAAGGAGATGGTTCCAGACCACCTCCACGCCTTCCTTGGGCATGGGGAACGGGCTCGTTTCCGTAGCGTTGATCACCCCGTTGCCGCCCCGCGACAGTTCACCCGTGAGGGCGTTCTTCTTGAAGGCCTCGTAGATTCGGTCCGGGTAGGAAGCGCTCCTCCTTGTTGGGTACACATTCATCCGCCAGGTTTCCGGGTAGCGTTTCAACATGGCGACCTGGCCGGGCGACAATTTGTCCTTGTACTGGTCAACGTTCTTTGCGGTGATCGTGAACAGGATCTTGTCGTCCCCATAAGGGTCGAGGTGATGCATACCGACCTTGTACCCGGGAGGGGGTTCCGTGATGCCCCCGGTCCAGGGCGGGATCGTGCCGTCCTCGTTGCCGGCCCGGATCGAACCCATGGGGGTCAACTCCCCGTCGAGCTTCGCGGCTTCTTCGGCCGATACCTTTGCCTCTGCCGCCGGTGCAAACAGGAACAATGCCAGGGTGCACACGCTGAGCCATGTAAAGATCTCTCTCATGGTTCTGCCTCCTTTTTCCGGTCCCGTTGGCCTTGCCCAGATCTTACATGGGGCAACCTGCAGGACAATTTCTGGGCTGTTTGATGGTTGAAGTATAATAAAAGAAAAAACAAATTGAAATATATTTATATGATTCTGTTTAAGGAGACAAGTTATTCTGTACTATTCTACCCATTTAATTCAAGTGAAAAACATCATTGGTTTCTTCCGTGGTCCTGTCGTTGCTCTCAGCGGCTGCCATCCCCCGGATAGCCACCACCTCACATGCCGCGCTGATGAACAGGGCCGGAAGAACGAGACGGACATAGGCGTTCGCCCGGACCGGAAGCGCCTGCGCATAGATCTCATGCCCTGATGAAACCTCCTGCCCCAGGCTCATCCCCAGGGCAATGGTGTACCAGAAACAGGGCAGCTCGATGAAGAGCACGGCAAGACCGCAGACGGCCGTCAGCACCCTGCCGGGCACCCAGCTGGAGCCACCATACGGTTCAGGGCCTGCACCATCCGCGCCTTCAGCCACCAGTAGAAGGATGGCGGTTATGTTGAAGCCGGTGAGCAGGGTGATGATTCCGGGCAGCTCAGCCCTCACACCCGAGGCCATGTAGACGAACATGGCGGTCCCGTTGAAGCAGAAGATCACCAGGCCGGTTCGCATCAGACCGGGCCTGGGCCCCATGAGGACCCGGATCATCCGGAACAGGAGAAGAGGAAAGCGCTTGAAAAAGGCAGGGCCCCATTTCAGGGCGGGAAAGGAAAGGATTCCGCCGAGAACGAACAGGCCGGCGGCAACACAGGCCAGAGGGAAATGCTGCACCAGGACGAAATCAAAGAGACTCATGAATCCCTTTTTACACAGGTCCCGGAAGCAAGTAAAATCACTGCATCTCAATAAGATATGCATGAGCTGCCAGCTACGGCTCGCATTTTTTCTGCGGAAAGAATCTATGATCTCCTGGATCTTCTTTGATGTGGGCAATGTGATCCTGAACGACGATCCTGCCCAGGCCCGTGCCTTCCTCCTCCTGTACAAAGCGATTCAAGAC
>CAZSUQ010000946.1:0-2359 GCA_964609935.1 uncultured Thermodesulfobacteriota bacterium
GTGATCATCTTGCGATTCGCAAAGGGGTTGGGCGCGGTGACCGATGCCTCTCAGGATGCACCCTGGGGCCTGTGGATCAGTTTCAATGTGATCACCGGCGTGGCCTTTGCCGGCGGCGCCTACGCGCTGTGCTTTGCCGTATACGTCCTGAAAGCCGAGAAATACCATCCCATTATCCGAGCTACCGTTCTGAACGGTTTCCTGGCGTATCTCTTCTACGCCGGTGCCCTGGTGCTTGACATCGGGAGGCCATGGAAGATCATCAACCCGCTCATCGGAAACGACTTCGGCGTAAGCTCCGTCCTTTTCCTCGTCGCCTGGCATTTCTTCCTTTACATGATCGCCGAGCTCATCGAGTTCTCGCCTGCCATTGCCGAGTGGTTGGGAGCAAAGAAGGCAAGGAAGATTCTCACCAGCCTCACCCTGGGAGCGGTCATATTCGGCATTACGCTTTCAACCCTGCACCAATCCGGGCTGGGAGCACTCTTCCTGATGGCGAAGGAGAAGATTCACCCGCTCTGGTACTCGGAGTTCATCACGATTCTCTTCTTTGTTTCGAGCATCTTTGCAGGACTTTCCATCGTCATCATCGAGGGAAGCATCAGCCGGAAGGTGTTCAAGGATCAGATGACCCCTGAGTATGACGCCTCTTACGAGGACATCGTGGTGGGGCTCGGCAAGGGTGCGGCGCTGGCCATGTTTGCCTACCTGTTCCTGAAAGCCCTCGTTTTCGTCCATGGGAAGCAATGGGACCTGATCCCCACACCTTGGGGAGCCTGGTTTCTTCTCGAAATCCTCGGCTTTGTGTGCATCCCCCTTGCCACCTTTGTGGAAGGTGTCAGGAGCCGACGAATCCTCCTCATCCGTGTGGCAGCGGTCCTGACCGCAGTGGGGATTATCCTGAACCGCCTTAATGTTTCCATGATTGCCTACAACTGGGACGCACCGGTACGACACTTCCCCACGTGGATGGAAATCGTTGTCTCCCTGGCCATCATCTTTGCGTCCATCTGGGCCTTTCGATGGATCGTCCACAGAATGCCTGTATATGGAAAACCACCAGAATGGGCTCAGAATAACCATGGCGATGTTCACTAATTAAGGGGAAAGGAATTCGGGCATGGAAGGATTTGTCTATACCGACATGTTTGCAACGAAAGGGGTGGAGTATCTCCTGGTCATCTTCTTCTTGATCGTTATTGGTGGGTTCTGGGGCTATCTAAATCGAGACTGATGCCGCTGGTCCGGTCATTGTTTGTGGAGAGGATGTGCCGACTGCAAGGATTCCGGTGCCGGAAACATCTGCTGCCCGACGTGGATTCATTCCGCCAAACGCATTGAAAGGACTGAAAGAGAATGCAAACGAAAACGTGGCGTAGCTCAAACTCTTGTCAGGAAGGAAACACGAGGCTCGGACGATCAGGCTTCGTACTTGGCGCAACGCTTCTGGTCTTCTTGGCCGGCATCAGCGGCTGCGGTCAGGAACCGGAGGAAGCGAACATCCTGAGAGCGGATATGCTCTCCATCGACACGCTCGCCCAATTCGGGAACCTCCAAGAGCCTCCGGCGCTTTTTCTGCACGAAAAGCATACCAAAGCGCTCGAAGAACAGAAGAAGGATTGCAGCACCTGTCATCCCAAAGGTGAAAAGAAGATCCCCTTCACGGATGAGAACGTCATGTCCTTGAAGTTTGAGCGTGTGAAGGATGAAGACAGGGATCAGACCCTCAGGGTCTATCACACGAAATGCATTGATTGTCACAAGGAAAGGCAGGCGTCCGCCTTGACGGCGGGGCCCGTCACTTGCGGCGAGTGTCACCAGGACAAACCTGACGCGTTGTGTTCCATCCAACCCTTGTCCTTTGACAACATGTTGCACTATCGTCACATCGAGGCGAATGACAAGAAGTGCGAAATCTGCCACCACGCCTATAATGAAAAGACGAAAAAACTGGTCTATGAAAAAGGCAAGGAACAGAGCTGTCGTGACTGCCATGGCGAAAAGGCGGAAGAGAACCGGGAATCCATGAGAACCGTTGCTCACGAGGGATGCATCGACTGCCACCAGAAGAAACGGGCGCAAAACAAGGATTCGGGACCCGCAAACTGCTTCGGGTGCCACGACCTGAAGAGTCAACAGGCTTTTAAAAAGATCGACACCGTCCCCAGGCTCGAGTTTAACCAGCCGGACGTTGCACTGGTCCGGGTGGCCAAGGCCGATCTGGGCATGGCAAAGATGAATACCGTGCCTTTCGATCACAAGACCCATGAGTCTGCCATGTCAACTTGCCGGGTTTGTCACCATACGACCATGCAGGCCTGCAGCGAGTGCCATACCATGAAAGGGGAGGAAAAGGGGG
>CAZSUQ010000947.1:0-2356 GCA_964609935.1 uncultured Thermodesulfobacteriota bacterium
GTGGAAGGGAAAAAGCGGGCCATTCTCAAGGACTACCTCTCCAAGAAGGACCTGTTCCTCGTGCGCGTGGAGGAAATGGAGGAGATCGAGGGGAAGGACACCGAGGCAGAGGCCCTCATACGGAGCATTCAGAATTCCTTTGAGCATTTTGCCAAGTTGAACCGGAAGATCCCGCAGGACATGGTTCTGTCCATCTCCTCCATCGATGATCCGGGGAAGCTGGCCGACACGATCATTGCGCATCTCAACCTCAAGCTGCCCGACAAGCAGGAAATCCTGGAGATTGCCGACAAGCAGAAGAGGCTGGAAAAGCTCTTTGCCCTGCTCAAATCCGAGATCGAGATCCTGGAGGTGGAGCGAAGAATCCGCTCGCGTGTGCGCAAGCAGATGGAGAAGACGCAGAAGGAGTACTACCTGAACGAGCAGATGCGTGCCATCCAGAAGGAGCTTGGCGAGAAGGACGAGTTCAAGAACGAGATCGACGAGCTCGAATCGCGCCTGCGCAAGAAGAAGATGTCCAAGGAGGCGCACGAGCGGGTCAAGAAGGAGATCAAGAAGCTCCGCATGATGTCGCCCATGTCCGCCGAGGCAACCGTGGTCCGGAACTACATCGACTGGATCCTTTCCCTCCCCTGGTACGATTACGCCGAGGAGGAGAAGGACATCGACAAGGCGGAGCAGATTCTGGACGAGGATCACTACGGGCTGAAGAAGGTCAAGGAGAGGGTCCTTGAATATCTGGCCGTGCGTTCCCTGGTGGACAAGATGAAGGCCCCGATCATCTGCTTCGTGGGGCCTCCGGGAGTCGGGAAGACATCTCTGGGGAAATCCATTGCACGGGCCACGGACCGGAAGTTCGTGCGTGCCTCCCTGGGCGGCGTCCGGGACGAGGCCGAGATTCGCGGACACCGGAGGACCTACATCGGTGCCCTGCCCGGAAAGATCATCCAGTACATGAAAAAGGCCGGTTCCGGCAATCCGGTGTTCTTGCTGGACGAAGTGGACAAGATGAGCACCGACTTCCGCGGCGACCCTGCATCCGCTCTTCTCGAGGTGCTGGATCCGGAACAGAACAACACCTTCAACGACCACTACCTGGACCTGGATTACGACCTGAGCAAGGTGATGTTCATCACCACGGCGAACACCCTGTTCAACATCCCTCGACCCCTTCAGGACCGCATGGAGATCATCCGGATCGAGGGTTACATCGAGACCGAGAAGCTGAGCATAGCAAAGGGATTCCTCCTTCCCAAGCAGCAGGAGTCCCATGGCCTGACCGACCAAAACATCCCCTTTACGGACAAGGCCCTGCTGGAGATCATCCGCTGCTACACCAAGGAGGCGGGCGTCAGGAACCTTGAACGGGAAATCGCCACCGTTTGTCGGAAGGTTGCCCGCGAGGTGGTCAAGAAGGGGAAAGAGAGCCAGATCAAGATCACGGCCAATGTGCTGGGAAAATACCTGGGTGTGCCCAAGTACCGCTTCGGCGTCAAGGAAGGTGAAAGCCGCGTGGGCCTGACCAACGGTCTGGCCTGGACTGAGATGGGCGGGGAACTGCTCATCACCGAGGCAACCGTCATGCCCGGAAAGGGTAAGCTCATCATCACGGGGAAGTTGGGCGACGTGATGCAGGAGTCTGTCCAGGCGGCCATGAGCTATGTCCGATCGCGTGCCAAGGAACTGAACCTTGATCCGAACTTCTACCACAACTACGACATCCACGTACACATCCCCGAAGGGGCCATCCCCAAGGACGGTCCATCGGCAGGCATCACCATTGCAACATCCATTGCCTCTGCTCTGACGCGGCGCCCGGTGAAACTGGATGTGGCCATGACAGGAGAGATCACACTCCGCGGTCGCATCCTCCCCATCGGTGGCTTGAAGGAGAAGGTGCTTGCTGCGCACCGGGGGGATGTGGAAAACGTTTTGATCCCGAAAGAGAACGAGAAGGATATCCGGGAGATTCCCTCAAAGGTCCTGAAAAAGGTCAAGCTGATCCTTGTGGAGCACATGGACGAGGTCCTGAACCGTGCATTGCTTCCCAATCCCACTCCTGTGGCACTGGAAGGAAAACCCGCCAACGGGGTAGGGCAGGGAGCGCATGTGCCCGAGGATTATGCCGAGGAATCCAATACCCCGCTGGTGTGATAGGCCCCACTCGATTCTCCAACGATTCTCGACGGAAACCGAAACCCTGTGACAGAGGGTGAGAGCGCACTGACAGGTCTCTTTCCTTTCGGCGTCAGGCTGGAAAAAGAATCCGTTTCAGGGTATAGTGAAGAGAATGGTACTTCAGGGCGGGTAGCTCAGTTGGGAGAGCATCGGCCTTACAAGCCGAGGGTCACAGGTT
>CAZSUQ010000948.1:0-2353 GCA_964609935.1 uncultured Thermodesulfobacteriota bacterium
ATATTTCCGCTGCAAAAGCCGCGGGGATATCGGAGATCGACCTGTTTCATCTGGCCGGAATGATCGAGGAAGGGGATCCCGCCGTCTGGCTGGATGCAGGCGATGCCCCGTCCAGGTTGCCTCCCCCCGACTTCAAGGTTTCGCTTGCACGGTTACTGGTCACTGCCGTAGACGGCCTTTTGAACCAGGACAGCCGCTGAGGGGACGCGACCTCTTCTGTTCCTCGATGAAGTGCACGCCCGTCTCCATCCTTCCCCTGTTCTCCCAAATGACGGATCACTCGCCGCCGTCGCCGCCTGGAATTTCTCAGGTCTGGTTTTCCAGGTCAAAGATTTCACAGTCTATGATTTCCGCGCTGTCTGGATTCCGGTAAATCCCCCAGCAGTACTCCATGAAGAGGCCCAGAGCATAGGGTTGGAACCAGTAGAACCTCCTTCCGTCTTCAACGGTTTTGCTTGTAGGAGGAAATACCGCAAGCGGTTCGTTCTGGGGGACAGAGTCGTCCCACAAGTCCCAGTTCTCCCACTGGCCATATTCCTCCACGGTCCGCAGGGCATAATGATGGATCGTTCTGACTTCATCGTTCTTCAAGCAGTAGCCCACGGATGCCGCTTGCAGCCAGTTCAGTGCAATGTCCCTATGCCAGGAGTCCTCCGTCACATTGAAGAACGTGGGATCAAGTCGAGAATCCCTTTTGAACCTGAGTTCCAAACCTTCCAGGGCCTTCAGCGCGGCATCAAGATCGCCGGCATGTAGGGCAAGCGCAATGTTTGCGATATGGAACGAACGCAGGATGTGTACATTAGGAGGATTGTTCAGGATGGCGCCCAGCTCATACAGCCGGTGCCCCCCAAAAGGATCGCAGTCATTCTCCAGCCTGTCGCCATAGCCTAGAAGCGCAGTTGCCTGCTTTGCATTGCATTCGGCATCAGGAAAAAGACGATCCCACTTCGCAAAGGAGGCCAGGTCTCCCACGTCCGCTTCCGGGGGTTCCGGGTCCACGCCTGGCCTGTAGGGGTGTCCGCCTCTGCCTTTTGAACGAATCAAGTATTCGTTGTCCACAATGTCTCTGGCAAACCTCTTCAGAAGATCCCAGGTTTCGCCACAGGCGGTGCGTATCTTTGGGTCCTTCGCGTGGCCGGAGGCATAAGAGACGGAAACGGACGCATCATACAGATAGCCCAACCCGTCCTTTGAGCGTGTGTTTGTTACGGTTACCTGTCCCCAGTAGGGATTGTTGTCGTATCGGAAGCGAGAGCAATTCCAACGGTCGTAAGGATGGTACCAATTTGAATAGTCCACGGATTTCTGTCTTCCGTCATGGGTCGTATAGGTATGGTTTGAGGCTACAACGTTCCTTGCCATCAGGTGTCGGACCGGATCGTCTTGATCGTAAACCATACCCAGCATGGTCGATGAGATCCCCTTACAAAACAGCCTGGCAAGTTCGCCCAGCAAGGCATCCCCGGTCTTCATATAGCCGGCAATCGCCGAAGCGAGAAGCAACGTGTTGCCCTTAAGGATGTTATGTCCTCCATGCTCTTCGGAGTATTTGTGAATGATGGATACCGTCTCTCCATGCTTTTCCCCGTAGGCCTCTCCCCACCAGAGACGATAATCTCTCATGCCTATGGAGTAGTCCATGCCGTGGCTCATCCTGAGCAACCACCCCACGTATCCGCTCTCCCGAAAGAAATCTCCCATCTTCCTTGAAAAGGCGATCATTTCTTCTCGAGAGATCGGCTCGGAATCGTCCTCCCGCACGTACGAAAAGGGCAAACTCGGTGGATCGTCATCCGTTACGCCAGGACCCCGAAATGAGAAGAAATCGCTGCCCTCGCGACAACCGATAGGTGTAAAGAGCAATATCAAGGACAGAAGGGCAAACCCGCATTTTGCACGAACCCTCGGCACGCAGGTCGCTGGGCCGTGAAAGGGTCTGACGCGGACGATGGGGCTTGTTCCCGGGTTTCTGGGTCGGATCGTTCGGAAACACATCTGAGACGCCTTGAGGTTTCAGGGGGACATGGTAAAGGGATGATCTCGGCACTGTGCACAGGAGCTCTCATTGCTCCTTTGTGGCGGTCAGACAAGCGCCTTAGATAGCCCTTTAAAGGGGTTCACGAGTCCGGGAATCGTATCATATTTCCCGGTCAAGGTGCATACAAACGAAACATGCCGCTGCCGAGGCCGTATCGCCTGCTCATGTATTGGACAGGGCAAGGGCCTTTTATCGTCATGGGAGGCCGAGACGTTAAAAGAAGCTCTCGGCGAACGCCGGGCGTTCAGGAGTCCTTGAAGTTGAAGCGAAGGGATTATTCGATGTATGGTTGCAGGAAGCACCGCTATGGGA
>CAZSUQ010000949.1:0-2351 GCA_964609935.1 uncultured Thermodesulfobacteriota bacterium
CGATACCTCGTAGCCGAGAAATGCACCCAGGATCGCCAAGCCCAGGCTGAGGGTTCGAAGGTCCAGGACGAGATTCGGACTCTTTACGGTCACGGCAAAGATGCAGACACCGAAAACGATCAGCTGGTGGCTCGCTGCGTAGAGCAGGGGACGTTCTTCCAGCCATGCCCCGATGAAGAATTCCTTGTACATGAGCAGGAGGTACAGGGTGACGGCCAGGTAGCTGATCCCTGCAATTCGGTTGGTCATCACCACCATGAGCGCCGAGTAAACCAGCATGAGCAGGGTGATGCGAACGATGGTTCGATCTACTTCCGCGGTTGTCAGGAGCCCCCTGGGCAGAGGCCTGTCCGGGTGGGCAATGACGTCCTTGTCATAATCCTTTCGTTCGTCCATGAGCCTCAACTGGAAGAAGAAAAGGAGGAAGCCGAAAAAAGAAACCAGAAGAGATCTCCACGAAAAGGGTCCGCCCGAGAGGAAGATCCCGGACAGGGAAAACCCTCCGATCAGGAGCAGATAAACCGGAATCGGGAAACGTTCCTTGGTATAGGTTATCCAGCGATCCATGGAGCCCCCTTTTTCACGCTCAACCGTCGGTCGATCTTTGCCCGGTGCCTCCTGTCACGGTAGACCCTGGCCTCCACGACGCGGCTGATTTCCTTGCATTCATTTTTTATTCTGTCTTGAAACGGGGTTAGATTGGAGCCGAGCAGAAAGAGCTCATCCTTTCCGTTCCGAAAAACAAAGGAGTCACTGGACCCCACCAGGCTGTAGATCCTCTGTTCGAGTTGAAAGTCCTGGAGCCGTTGTTCGGACCGGCCTGCAAACCACCATCCGGCATCATCCGCGATCACGCGGTCTCCCATGCAGTGCCAGATCCTTCCCTCTTCGTCCTTGCGCTTGTAACGGCGGTTGGCATCATCATTTGCAATGTATCCCGGGCAAACATGAGGGCCTGAAACCCACAGGCTGTCCGGTTCGATGGAAAAGGAGATTTCCGGTACAGGTCCACCCAGAAAGAGGGTTTGGAAGCAGTCCCGGCTTCGACTCTGTTTTACGGCCGAACGGGCATCCCACATGGTTACAGGCTCCACCTCGCTGCTTCCATAGACCAGGTGCCAACGGGCTTCGGGCCACTGCTTGAACCCTTCTTCGAACACCTGACAGTCGGAAAGAGCGCCACCCACATGGACCGACTTCAGCCTCCGGACCTTAGCGGAACCCAGCAGGCGTTTCAGAAAAGCCGGGCCGCATGCCATGGTTACAGGTTGGAGTTGTTCCGGAAGCGTGTCGACCTTCTTCAACACGGGTTCAGGCCACTTGTGGGGGATGATCACCGAGCAGCGCCCGGAAGCCAGGTTGGAAAGAACAAAATTGGCAAAGATGCTCAAGTCCGGTCCTGGAAAACGGTCGAGGTCCAGGTCCCGGGTCAGGATCTGCTGCTGTTGAGCGAGAAAGCCGTGGGTGCGGACGATTCCCTTGGGATTGCCCGAGGTCCCTGAGGTGAAGACCATGACGGCCGGGGTGTCCTCAGATACCTGTTCCAGGTGCATCCCTTTGCCCAGAGCCATTCGCTTGAGGGAGCGGGTCCCGGCCCAGTTGGGAATGGATCGCACCGAAGGGATCCGGAGTCCCCAGAGCTTTCCGAGTGTGTTGGTCAGGAAGAGCCTGGGCTTCACGAGGGCCATGATTCGGTGAAGATCTCCGACCTTCATCCAGGGTTCCACGAGAACCACAGAGGCGCCCATGGCAAGGATGCCGAGAACAGAGGCATAGAGCCCGGGGCCGATCCCTTCGAACAGAAGAACAGAGTCACCTGGCGCAACGCCCTTGCTTCGGCACAAGCGCTGAACCCTTTCCGACAGGTCTCGAAGGTCTGCAAAGGTGGTCGTTCCATGGTCGTGCATCCAGAGGGCGGGGTCTCCCTCCTTTTCCCGGCATTGGGCTGTAAAAAGTTCAATGCAGTTCATGATGGAAAGAGCTGAATTCCAGGAAGGAGAAGGTTTCATGCAAGTTGCGGGCTAAGGCTGTCGGCTTCGATCCATTCGGTTTCTATGGTACTGTAGTTCTTCAAACGGTTGACGGACGGCTGAATGCATTATAGGGGGAATGTGCAGATGAATTCAACGGGAGCCCCGGCGAAACGAAACCTCTTGTTGATCCAGCCGCGTTTTGGAAATGAGCGCTTGGATCGGAACAAGGGGAGCCTGCCGCCTCTGGGGCTTGCCTATATTGCCGCCTATACGCCCGGGGACTGGGACGTGAAGATCGTGGACGAGCATGTGGAGGACCCTCTCCCTGAAAGGGCCGACCTGGTGGGGATCTCCTCCACAACCCTCTCGATCAACCGG
>CAZSUQ010000950.1:0-2340 GCA_964609935.1 uncultured Thermodesulfobacteriota bacterium
AGGGCATATCTACGACCTGTTGAGCCCGAAAGGGTTTATCCCTCCAGTATCCTGTTCCTCCGCGATTCCAGTGGGAGGGAAGATTCCAGTAGGTAAGCGAAAAAAACAAGATCTTCCTAATCGGAACACTCAACAAAACCAATAGGACAATATTGGTCATGTAGCGTAACAAACTAAAATCACTCATAATTATAGTAAATCGTGAGTGATATATAAAAATGCTATACAACGTGAAGTTTGGTGTCAAGAGGTTTTTTTTCGCTTTTTGGTGGATACAAAAAACAATGGAAGGAGACAGCCGTAATGGACCGGGAGATACGGATTGAGAAGCTGAGAAAGCAGCTCCCTTACTATGAACTTCGCAAGAGTGCGGGAGAAAAGGTCCAGGTTGACTGGAAGGCGGAATGGGAGAGGTTCGATGCCAGGCGGCTTTTCGACTTCGACATCGCTTCCCTTTCCAAAGAGGCCTTGGCAGAGATTCGGGAACGTCGAGATATCCTTCTTGACGGGAACCAGGCCGCACTTTCCATTCTCACCCGACTCGTGGACGGGTTGTGCGGGTATCCCATTACCCCATCCACTCCCATTGCAGAGGGCTTTGCCAGTGCCGCTGCAAACGGTGTGAAGAATCTTTTCGGTCATGAGCTCATGTACTTTCAGCCCAGTGACGAGCTGTCCGCCATCACCTCGGTGGAAGCCATGTCAAGCCTGGGGGGCCGTTACGCGGACAACAGTTCCTCCCTGGGATTGTCTCTGAAATCAAAGAACCTGTTTTCCGTTGCCGGCAAGCGTCTGCCCGTTGTCATGACGATCATGGCCAGGGAGGTGAACAAAGGCTCCCTGAGTATTCATTGCGGCCATACGGATTTCTATGGGGTGCGAAATGCCGGATGGGCTCAAATCGTTTCAGCGGACAACCAGGAGCTCCATGATCTGCTTCCCGTGGCCTTCAAGGTGGCCGAGCTCAGGCAGGTGATGCTTCCCTGCATGGTCATCGGTGACGGCTTTATCAAGAGCCATGCCCTCGAGAACATCCGGGAGCTTTCCGACGCTTTTCTCCGTACCTATGTGGGAAAGCCCAACAGGCTTTACCAGCCCAGCTTTGATCAACGCACGCTCACGGGGACCTTTACGGACATGGACCTGACCATGGAAGGGCAGATCGCCCAGGATGTTGCCTACCGCTTTTTGAAAAAGGCCTTCATCACCGCCATGAACGTCATGAACCGGATGCTGGATACCAACCTGAAGGTGGTGGAGAACTACCGGACCGAAGATGCTGAGATGGTTATTGCGGTGCTCGGGTCGGCGGTGGGGGTGGTGAAAGACGTGGTGGATTATTATCGGGACGTGAAAGGCTGGAAGGTCGGGGTCACGAGACCCGTTCTTTTCAATCCGCCCTGCCTCGAGGAAATCGCCTACGGTGTGCGCAATGCCAAGGTGATCACCGTGCTCGAACGGTCTGCCGCAACCCATAACCGCCTCCTGCTGAAGGATCTTCAGGGGGCCCTTCAGCTTTCTCTGCGCGCCGCCCAGGAAGGCGGGGAGGAGGCCGCGCTCTACGGCCGCCAGGAGACCCCGGTCCTTGTCAACGGCGTCTACGGCCTGGGAAGCAAGGACTTCAACAAGCATGATGCAGCGGCCGTGGTTGAAAACATGAAGGCCTGCCTGGAGCGAGACAGGGATCGTTTCCTGCCCGAGTTCTACGCCGGCATTGAAGGCCCGTACACCCTCAGGCCTGCCGAGATGCAGGACTACCGGGAGCAGGAACTCGGCATGACCTTTGTCGGCGTGGGTGCCGAGGGTGTCAAGACCGCCCTGGAAACCGCCGGTCTCATTTACGCGGAAGGCGGCGGCGACAGCCGTAAATACATCCAGTCCGGGGCACGCTACGGCGCGGCCAGGAAGGGCGCAGCCGTGTTCATGAATCTGCGCATCGGCGATGGCTCGATTCGAAACAGCTCGGAACTGACGGAACGCCATGTGCTCGCCTTCTTCAACGACAAGTTCCTGGTGGATCAGGTCTTGCGGGAGTATGTGGGAGGCCTCATGGAAAACGGGCTGTTTGTGGTCAACAGCCAGAGAACCGCTTCAGACCTTCTTGCATCCTTTTCGCCGCACGTGCAGGGGTTGATCAAGGATCGGAATATCAAGCTGGTTGTGTTTGATGCGACCTCGGCCGCCCTCACGCACCTGGACAGGAACCTGCCCGGCGCCGCGTTTCTGGGACTGATCAACAAGGAAATGGGGATCCTTAAGGAGGATGTGTTCGAAAAGAGGTTTGAGAGCATCCTGCAGGCGAAACTGGGGAAGAAGAAGGGCAAGGCGATCGTGGGAGCC
>CAZSUQ010000951.1:0-2337 GCA_964609935.1 uncultured Thermodesulfobacteriota bacterium
GGCAATGTACTCGATCAGGTCTTTCATGGAATCGCTCGATCCTGGCGCTGCCATAGCTTGTTCACTCCTCTTTTCCGGTTAAGCAGGGGTCCTCACAGGGCAGCCAACGGGATTTCTTCCCCTTTTTCCTGTCCACTCCTTTTCGAATAAGAGTCTTGATCCCGAAAAGCAGCTTATGCTTCCGCCGTGGATTCCGGCGGTTGGGACTTGCGGAACTTCCGAACGAGCTCTGCCACAGCCTTTGAGGGTTGGGCGCCTTTCTGGATCCAGGCATCATAGACTTCCGTCTGGATCGTGAGCTCAGGAGGCTCTCTCAAGGGATTGTAGGTTCCTATCTTCTTGAGGAACTTTCCGTCCCGGGGTGCGCGCTTATCCGCAACAACGATATGATAGAAGGGTCGCTTGTGGGCCCCCCTCCTCTGCAACCGAATCCTCACTGACATTTGCTTTTTCTCCTTCTTTGAAGCGCCTGGTTTGGTTACTGAGCGAAAAGTTTCCCGAGTCCGCCCGGTCCCATCTTCTGGATCTTTTTCATCATGTTTCGTGCCTGTACATACTGTTTGAGCAGGCGGTTCACCTCCTGGACCGATGTTCCGCTCCCCCTGGCGATCCGTTTCCTCCGGCTTGAATTGAGGATCGTGTGATCCTGCCGTTCCTTCCTCGTCATGGACTGGATGATCGCCTCGATCCTTCCCAGCTCCTTTTCATCGGGCTGGAACCCCTGCATCTTTTTCATCTTTTGAAACCCCGGAACCATGGAGAGGAGCTGATCCAGAGAGCCCATCTTGCGGATCTGCTGCATCTGGTCGAGGAAGTCCTCCAGGGTGAAGGCATCCTTGCGGAGCTTTTCCTCCAGTTCCCGGGCCTTTTTCTCATCGATGGTGGCCTCGGCCTTCTCGATCAGGCTGAGCATGTCCCCCATGCCCAGGATACGGGAGGCCATCCGGTCCGGGTGAAAGAGTTCCAGGGCATCGGTCTTTTCCCCTGTCCCGATGAATTTGATCGGCTTGCCTGTGACGGCCTTGATGGATAAGGCCGCCCCTCCACGCGCGTCACCGTCCATCTTCGTGAGGATGACACCGTCGATATCCAGAAGCTCGTTGAACCGCTCGGCAATGTTGATGGCGTCCTGGCCTGTCATGGCGTCTGCAACCAGAAGCGTTTCCGAAGGTTCCAGAGCCTTGTCGATGCGATGCAGCTCGTCCATGAGTCCGTCGTCGATGTGGAGCCTTCCGGCCGTGTCGATCACAAGGGTGTCCCGACCCTGTTCCCGGGCCAGGTTTCTCGCCTTCTTGCAGATGTCCACCGGATCCTCTTCGGGCCGTGTGGGGTAAACGGGCACCTCGATCTGTTCGGACAGGCGTGTGAGCTGTTCGATGGCCGCCGGCCTGTAGACATCCGCAGGAACCAGGTAAGGGAGACGGTTGTTGTTCAAGAGCCACCTGGAGAGC
Source organism: uncultured Thermodesulfobacteriota bacterium (assembly GCA_964609935.1). GTDB lineage: Bacteria > Desulfobacterota > DSWW01 > DSWW01 > DSWW01 > CAYTRL01. The sequence continues at coordinate 1,452 of CAZSUQ010000951.1, forward strand.
TTGGCGGCCGAGGTGGTCTTCCCGGAACCGTGCAGGCCCACCAGGAGGATGCCTGCCGGATTGGAGCCTTTCAGGTTCAACTCGCTGCTGTCTGAACCCATGGTGCGGACAAGCTCCTGGTTGACGATCTTGATGAACTGCTGTCCCGGGGTGAGGCTCTCCATCACCTCGTTTCCCATGGAACGATCCTTGACGGCCCCGGTGAACTCCTTGACGACCTTGTAGTTGACATCGGCTTCGAGAAGGGCCATCCTCACATCCCGGAGGGCATCCTGAACGTTCTTTTCGCTGAGCTTTCCGTGTCCCTTGACCTTCTTGAAGACCTGGGAAAGCTTGTCGGAAAGATTGTCAAACATGGAAACGCTTCATCCTTTCGATGCCCGTGATGGCAGCGGCTGCCTCCGTTCCCGCGAAACAGGGGAATGACGCAATGACAGGGCCGCGTTCTTCAGTCAATCCTACTTATTATATAAGAATCGTTAAGACAAGAAAACAGGAAAAACGGCCAAACACTACATACTACTACAAAATCCCCACAGATTCCAGTGGCTTTGAAGGAAAGGCGGCAGAAAATTTTGACTTCGGGTATCTGAATACCCTACCATATACGCTTCGACTCAGAGGCCGTCTTTGGCGTAACGCCATCAGGCTCCGGCAAGCGGGCGTTTTTTAAAGGGAATGGGGGAGAGATGTTTCCGGTTTCCATCCTTATGAAGGCGCCTGCAGAAGGGGTCCTCTCCGTGAAGGGGCCCGTGGGGGAAGGTACGGGGGTTTTGTTGCAAAACAACCTCATCACAGAGACCTTCCTGCAGGCAGGCCCGGTTGTGAAACTCGTGCTCCTTCTGCTGATTGTCCTCTCCGTGCTCTGCTGGGGGATCATCGTCTA
>CAZSUQ010000952.1:0-2329 GCA_964609935.1 uncultured Thermodesulfobacteriota bacterium
ATCCTTTATGTGAAGAGGCCCTTAGATGGCTTGAGGCCAACAAACCGAAAGGTCCTGAACCTGTAGCGCTATGCTGGGGGGATGCAAAACTGGGGAATATGGTTTTTCAGGGCACTCGTTGTGTAGGGCTTCTGGATTGGGAGCTTGCCGGACTGGGCAACCCTCTTGATGATATTGTCTGGTATATCCTGTTGGATCGCAGCCTAAGCGAAGGGTGCGATGTCCCTAGGCTGGAGGGCTTCCCTGGCAGGGAAGAAACCGTGGCACGTTGGGAAGAGCTAAGTGGAATGAAGGCGGAGAATCTTGGATATTATGAGGTACTTGGAGCTTTCAAATTTTCTGTGATAATGTGTCGAATCATGACCATTTACAAACAGCTTGGCTTTTGGCCTGCGGATTCTGACTGGGATATTAACAACAATGCAACGAAAATTCTGGAAAAGGAGATGGCTTTGAGACGTTAGTGTGTCTTTTAATCGAAAACTCCCACCACACACAGACAACAATTGTAGGAGGAACATCACAATGTGGAGATCAATTGGGCCACTACTTCCTTCCGATGAACGCTTCAACCACCAGATCGTGGATACATTCGCCACTGTTTCGCAGACCGACCATTCCTGGACAGAGAGGGTGTGCGGAATGGCTGGTGCCCGCGATGGCTCTCTGCAGCTAGCGTTTGGATTTGGCAAGTACATTAATCGGAATGTTGTCGATGCTTACGCAGGGATTTCGCGCGGTGTGGAACAGTGGACGGTTCGAGGGAGCCGTGTACTGGCCTCCGATCCGGAAAATATATCCGTCGGTCCTATCCATTACGATATTCAGGAACCACTGAAGGCTGTCCACATTTGGCTGGAACCCAATGACGTGCAGCCGATTGCTTTCGACATTCATTTCGAAGGCACTGTACCTCCATTTGTAGAGGAACGCGAGGATCGCCGCGATCTGCACGGATTCCGACGCAATGCCGACCAGATCCGCTACCATCAAACGGGTATTGCCAAAGGGTGGGCTGAAGTAGACGGGCAGCACACTGAGATTTTACCGGATTCTTGGGTCTCCACGCGGGACCATTCATGGGGAATCCGCCAGGATGTCGGTGCACCGATCACTGATCTCGAACCGGCTGATCCGATGGATCTCGTGCCGAATGTACTGGCCATCTGGAACCCGGTTTTTTTCGAGCGCAAGGATGGTTCATGTTACGCTCTTCATCACTACCATCTGCAGGTTAGCGGTCCTGGATTCAAACACGAAAGATTTCAGGGCGGATTCGAGTATCCCGATGGCAGCCGAGAGACGATCTCCTCCCTCCAACCCGAAATCTGCTTCAACCCCAGCAACAAGCGTTTCTTGGGCGGCAAGTTTGTTTTTACCATGTCTGAAGGTTCGGCACGGGCGTTAGAAGTGGAACCCATTAGCGATACGGGCTTTCATCTTGGCACGGGCCTTTATCATGGCGGCTTGGACGGCCATTACCATGGGAGCTGGCGAGGGCAACGCCATCTTGATGGAGAGTACTTCGAGAATTGCGCTGATCCTGATATTGTAGAACGGATCCATCAGTTTCGAGACTGCATGATCAGGGTAATGGATCCTGTGGAAGGCGGTGTAGGATTGGGTAATTGCCAAAACTACGTCAAAGGAACTTGGCCGGATTTGGGGCTGCCGGAATAACGAGACTTGAAAAATGCCTTTACCCAAGAATTTACGGAAATGCAGGAGGGGGTGCTCCCATGGAGGAAATACTTCAATTCATGGAGACGCACACCATGTACCAGGCCCTGGTCCAGGGAGATACGGAAGAAGGCGAGTTGCTCTGTGGACAGAATGCCGGGATATTCGACAGTATCCTGAGCGCTGCTGAGGTCATTGAAAATATGGTGGCTGAAATACCCTCGGTTATGGAGGGGCTGACGCACGAGATAGCGGCTAAGTGAGCCGTTTTGGGGAACCCTTACTATCGTTCCGATAAAAAGGAGGTCTCTATAACATTGCCGGACATCTCATCTGAAAAGAATGCTTCGCCTTGAACCCGTCTTTATATATTGGTCTAATGGACGACATCCCGTATGGATACCAGGCCGCCCGTGGTACCGATATAAGCAATGCCACCATCAGGATCGAGTGTTATTGGCGACCCGAAATCTGTGTACGCCACCCCCCTGCCGGTGGGAACTCTGAATACGGTCCTACCGGTTTTGAAATCAACGGCAGTAAAGTACCATGCATAGTTATAGTCTGAGCCCGGTTCATATATGTACAGGTAGACCAGACCGTTTTTAAGCGATAGTTTGGGCACAGGACTGCACGAGTTTTCAGGGCT
>CAZSUQ010000953.1:0-2324 GCA_964609935.1 uncultured Thermodesulfobacteriota bacterium
TGTAGCACGCAAAGCTAATAGAAATAAAACGGTTTTGCCGACTATGTCAATCTGAATAAATGACCCTTCACGGATCCCAGGAGTCCTTCCAAAAACAGGATCGGAGGAAGCCTGCGTGCCAGGATTTCAAATGAATACAGGTACAGTAGTGTTCTCACAAACAGAAAAGAACTTGTTTTATACAGAGACATATCCAGGAAATGGATCACTTTTTACGGGGAGGCACCCATGAAAACGAAGCAGAAACGTTCCGTATTTCCTCGTGCATCCTTTGCCCTCATCAGCCTTCTGGTTGTGACGGCCATGATGACCGGTTCCATGCTCCTGGCCGACGGGGGGACGGGTGGGGGGCCCATTACCGGCACCGTACAGGTCACCGTGATAGAGGCCGGATCGGATGACGGTACAGGGAATCCGCTGCCCGTACCCGGAGCCTTTGTGATGGTGGGGCTTTCGGAAGACAGCCCTTTCGCGGGCAATGTGGGCTACGCGGATGCAAACGGTGAGGTCACCTTCTCGGACCCGGCATTGAGCGGGCCCCAAACCGTGACTGCGGGTGCAAGCGGTTACCAGTTCTTTTCTTTTGTGGACGTGGATGCCTCGGACATCGTCATACCCCTCAAGCTAAGGGATCTTGTTGACAAATCCACGGTCACCGGGAGCCTGAGCAGCTTCCCTGGAACGGATTGTGACGGCCAGATCCAGGCGGCCATGGTCTTTCCCACCATGAACATTGAAAGCCTGATGAGCGGCTTTGATCTTGAAGGACTGATGTCCGACGATACACAGGTGGAATTCCCTGTAATCGGGACGGTCTGCCTGCCGGGCAACATCGTGATCCCGTCTCAAAAGGAGAATCCCATCCTCTGCTTCCTTCTGGGGATCACGATCGAGAAGGAGACCTACTCCATCAACCTTCCCACAGGGACCACGCAGAACATCTTCTCTTACGGGGTGCAGATCCCTCTTGATGCCCTGACCGGAGGGGATTTGGATTTCGGCCAACTTCTGAGCCAGCTCACGCCCCTGGAACTGGGGATCGCCCGGGACGTTTTCATCAGCGGGCCCATGACCCAGAACATCAGCATGACCTCCTCCCTTTCCGAGAATCTCGGGTTGATCACGGCAAATGCACCCGCAGGTACGGATGTACTCCTCCTTTCGCTCGGTGAAATCAATGGGGATTTGGCGTTTGCGCCGGGCGTGGGAGACCTTATCCTTCAGGATATTGCACAGGTGACGGGTGGGGACCCAGCCGGCGCCATGCTGTACACCACACCGATTGCGGCCCCGTTCAGTGACATACGGTACCTTGCCCTGGCCATTGCCATGGATTTGAATGATTCAGGGGCAGGGATCACCGCCATGATCGATCGGACGGACTATTCACCGCCCGCGACTCAGACTCTTAGCTCCTTTTTTCACGGGGTCCAACTTGACGCCGTTGTGGGTAATCTTTTCAGTTTTTCCGATGTGGAACAACCCTTCATCAGTCCACAGGCGGACCTCAATATGGCCACCCTTTCTTTGGAGACGACCGTGCCCGACCCCAGTCCGTGTGCGGCCCCCGGAGACACGGTGAAGGTCTCAGACACCCTCTGGACCGTGGCTTCCCCGGGATACGATCTTGCATTCTACCTGCCGATTTTGCCCATCGAGGCTCCCCCGATCCTTCCGTTCCCGGAACAGACGCCCGATGATGATGTCCTGATATGGTCAAACTCGGTATTGGGATTGAGTCTGGATCCGGCATTTGACCTGGATGATTACGCCATGGATTCGTTTGCTGATTATTTCACGCACGTCAGCGCCAACAACATCGATTTCAGCGTGGATGCAGACAGCGACGGGATCCACCTGTTCGACGACAACTGCCCCTTTGACACGAACGCTGGACAGGAGGATCTCGACGGAGACGGCCTGGGCAACGCCTGCGACCCGGATGCCGACGGGGATGGATACCTGGCTGCCGTGGACGACTGCAATGACCTGGATGCCTCCATCAACCCCGCAGCCGCAGAAATCTGTGACGGCGTGGACAACAACTGCGCAGGCGGAGTGGACGAGGACCCGGCTGCTTCGGCCTCCTGTGACAACGGCCAGTTCTGCGACGGCCAGGAGGTTTGCGTTTCCGGTTCCTGCCAGGCAGGTACTGACCCGTGCAACGACGGGGTGAGCTGTACGGTAGACAGCTGCAACGAAGGTACGGACAGCTGCGACAACGTTGCCACGGACAGCCTGTGCGACGACGGCCAGTGGTGCAACGGATCCGAGACCTGCGATGCGGTATCGGACTGCCAGGCAGGGACCGCTGTGGACTGCAG
>CAZSUQ010000954.1:0-2322 GCA_964609935.1 uncultured Thermodesulfobacteriota bacterium
GGAAGCATGAGGTTGACCATCATCCTGGTGAGTCACCTTCTCCATGTGGTTCTGAATTACTCCGAGAGGCTCGTCTTTCTCACAGAGGGACAGGCACATGTCCATGCCCTGGAGGACCTGCTGGAAGGGGACCTCCTGTCCAGGATCTACGGCGTGCCCATCAAAGTGGGTGTGTCCCACGGAAAACGATATCTCATAACCGGTACAGGTGGATAAGCAATGGACTTCCTGGGAGAAAGCTTTTTTCATCATGCTGCATGCGCGGCCCTGATCAGCGGCTCTCTCTGCGCCTACCTCGGCGTGTACATTCACCTGAAGCGGATCGTCTTCATCGGTATCGCCCTGTCCGAGGTTGCAGCGCTGGGCGTGGCGGCCGGTCTGTTTCTGGGGTTGCGTCCAGAGGCCACGGCGTCGGTTCTCACCGTGGTGGTGTCCCTGCTCTTCTGGCTGCCCACATGGCGTCAGGCCGTGCTGACCCGTGAGGCACTCCTCGGATTCACCTACTGCGTGGCAGCAGCCGTTGCCGTCCTCCTGCTGGCGGCAAACCCCATGGCCGAAGCGCACGGCGTGGACCTTGTCTCAGGCAACCTTCTGTACACCACCGAAGAGGATCTTTTCATCCTTGCCTGCCTTGCCGGGGCCACGCTTCTGCTCCACCTGCCCCTTTTCCGAAACCTGCTCTTCGTTTCCTTTGACCCGGAAACCGCCAGGACACTGGGCGTGCCGGTTCACGTGTACGAGTTCTTCATCTATCTGACCCTGGGGCTGGCCATCGCCGTATCCATGAAGACGGCGGGCATCCTCTTTGTCTTCGCCTCCATGGTCATCCCGCCCATGACCGGGCTCGTGCTCACGCGAAGAGTGGGCGGGGTGTTTCTCGTCTCCCTCCTGGTGGCCCTTGCTTCAGGGGGCGCAGGCCTTCTGGCCTCCTTTTCCCTGGACCTTCCCACAGGCCCGGCCATCATCTGTATGCAGGCGGCGATCTTTCTTGTGTCCCTGTTTATAAGACGGGTTTCGTGATCCGGCGGCTCCTTCGAACGAGGGGCCCTCTGTCTATCTCGTCACCGGACACTTGCCCGAAGAGACCAGGGGGGTGACTTCGTTGATATCGAAGTAGACCACGTGCAGTGTCTCTGCGTCCTTGTGCAGCTTCTCCGGGGGATGCTTCTTGCTCATCATGGACCGGACCACATTCGGGCTCCTCTCCTCCCGTTTCTTCGTCAGGGTGAGACGCACACCGGAATACCCTTTCCCTTCCTCCTTGAACAGGTAGGATGCATGCGGGTTCTCCTGTACGTTCGCATAGGTTCTCTTCTCTTTCATGACGAACGCAATGTGATCGTCACCCGCGACATGGGGTTTGGAGTAGATGGCTGAATTCACCCGGCCGCTGTTGTCCACGGTGGACAGCACGCCGAGCCCCTTCTTCTTCTGGAAATAATCTGCCATTTTCATGGGGAGCTCCTCCAAGCGGTCCTGTGCCCGCACTCTGAAAAAATTAATTTCCTGGTTTTGCTGTTTTCCCTCTATGGGTTGGATGCAGGGAAAAAGCATTTTTTTTCTTGGCGGGTTTGACGGTTCGCTGGAAGGAACTGTGGATCAGGGGTTTGCCCTGAATGGCCGGTCTCGTGGTCACCCCAATTTTACCGGAAATCCTTCAATGCCTTTCTGGCCTGGGAGTCGCAGCATCCGCCCCCTTGAGCGAGATATTGTTCCAGGCAGATCCGGGCCTTTTCCTCGTTCCCCATGCAGGCATAGGCACGGCTGATCTGGTAGCGTGCATCGTTGTAGCTCGGATCCATTTCGAGCAAGCCCGAAAACCGGTTGATCGCTCTATCGTAATCCTTCTGAAAAAAGGAAAGGAGGCCAAGGCCATAGGACAGCTCCGGACCGGACTCGCCGGCCTCCTTCGCCTCCTTGAACGCTTCTTCTGCCTTCACGTATCTCCGGGTGCAGACATAACGCATCCCCTTGTGGGTCCAGTCCGAGAAATGCCACATGACGATGTTGAACAGAAACGCGCACCCGGCGAGGATCATGAAGGCACCGCCAACGATCTCCCACTTCCTTTGTCCGGAACCGCGATATCGGGACCCCCATTTGAATAAGATGGCGGACAGCCCCATTCCGACGAAGAGGAGTCCCGTGACAAGGTGTCGCATCATCTCGGCCCGGGTGATATACGACCATGCCAGCAGAACCATGACGAGCAGGAAAAGAGCAAAGAGCAGGGCATTCAACTTCTTCTGTTTCCTGTCCTTTATTTGAAGAGGTATCTCGGACTCTCCCGTTGCCTCCTGCGCTGCGTGAAGGACCTGGCTC
>CAZSUQ010000955.1:0-2311 GCA_964609935.1 uncultured Thermodesulfobacteriota bacterium
GAACTTCATGGGCAGGGCCCTCCAAAGGAATCTTGGGTCTGCTTTACGATTTGGGGTTCATTTCGGCCAGATCGCCGTGACCCTTACCACAGCCACCTTTTCGCCTCCCTCCCTCTCCGCAACGGTCTCTATGGTGACGTAGTCCCTTTCCTTCCTCCTGTATCGCTCGGTCACTCTGGCTCGGATCTGCAGCGTATCTCCCACGTAAAAGGGATTGAGAAATTCCATTTCCTGCTTTGCCAGGATCCCGCCCGGCGGCATCCTGTGATGCTGCAGATAGGAGAGGCGGCCGAAGATGCCCGCAAGACCGGTAGGCCCCAAAGCGCCGGGAAGCCCCTCATTCGTGCAACGCTCCTCAGCGCTGTAAAGCGGATTGTCGTCACCCGTTGCCTCGATGAACCTGTCCACGAGCTTCCTGGTGATGGGATACTCCAGAACAGGAAATTCCTTGTGGAGTTGCAGATCCTCATAAAGTAGTTCCGGCAGCTCACTCATGACGTTCTCCTTCCCCATCCCAAGGCTATTCTTACGAAGGACTCCCCGGCCAAAGGTTATTCCCCTGAAGCACTTCGCAGCTTCTCTGTGGCCTTTTTGTTGATCCGTTTCTTCTTCTTGTCCACGGCAACCTTGTAGTGCTTCTTTGCCGCGCTCACGGATATGTATTCGTCGAGCACGTCCTGCAGGACCTGCTCAGGATCCCTTTCCTCAGGAGAAAAGAAACCGCCTCCCCCGTTGGAGTTGATCCGGACCTCGTCCCCCATGTTGAGGATGTACCCCTTCTTCGGGTGGGGACGTATCTTTTCGTTGATCACGAGCTGCGCCGCCCCTCCGGGCTGTCCGCCGCGAAATCCGAGCGGCGGGTTGTTGATCCGCTCCTGCATACAGTGGAACACGGCCGGTTTCTTGCTCTCCACCTTGACGATGATGGACTGTCCCAGTCCTCCCCGATACCTTCCCGGGCCGCCCGAATCCTGGATCATCTCCCTTTTCTTTACGTAAAGCGGGAACTCCGTCTCGATGATCTCGATGGGGATGTCCGAGATCACAAAGGGGAAGAGCGTGGTGGGGCTGTCCATGTTCGGTCGGGCCCCCATCCCGCCGAGGCACGTGGTAATGGCAAAGATCTGATCCCCTTTCTCGTTCTCGGAGATCACCCCGAAATTGGACACCGCAGCGGAGTCGGCCACAACGTCCTTCCACCCCGCCTTTTCCAGACAGCCGAACACGGCCGACGGGATGTAGAACCCTGTCAGGTGCCTTGCCATGACCGCGGCGGGATGGGCGGCGTTCATGATGCACCCTTCGGGGGCGACCTGGTTGATGGGCCGGTAACTCCCCTCGTTGTCCCGCACGTTGGGCCAGATGGCGCACATGAGGCACTGGTGCGCCAGGGCCAGGGTGTGGTGATAGACCAGGTTGATGCCGTACATGTTCTGGTCCGAGCTTCCGGACCAGTCCAGGGTGATGTCCGAGCCCTTGACGGTCATCTTCAGCGAGATCTTGATGGGGTCCTTGGCGTCGTAGCCGTCCGTGAACACTTCGTGAAGGTATTCCCCGTCCGGCACCGCTTCTATGGCCTTGCGCGTGGCCTCCTCGGTCTTGTCGATCATCACCTCGGCAAGGTCGTCCAGCGTTTCCAGCCCGAACTCCTCCATCACCTGGGCGATCTGTTCCGCCGCGTTCTGGGCCGAGGCCATCTGCGCCCGCACGTCCGAGAGCACCACATCGGAATGCCGTACGTTGTTGGCGATCACCTCGAACACGTCCATGTTGGGTTCGCCTGCCATGAAGAGCTTCACAAAGGGGATCAGAAGGCCTTCCTCGTATGTGGATGTGCTGTCCGCTGAAAAGCCCCTTCCTCCGATGTCCAGCTGGTGAGCCAGGTAGCAGGTGAACCCGGCCACCTTTTCCTTCACGATGATGGGAACACAGACCGCGGTGTCGTTCAGGTGGCCACCCACCTTCCATGGATCGTTCCCGATCAGCACGTCTCCGGCCTGGATGTCCTCCAGGTCGTGTTTTTCCAGGAAGAACTTGCAGGTCATGCGGATATGAGCCTCCCCCTCCTCGGAGTGGGTCATGAAGTTCCCCCTGGAATCGTACAGGCCCGCGCTGCAGTCCTTGGCCTCGCGAATGACGGGCGAGAAGGCTGCACGGATCAGCCCGTAGAGTTCGTCATCCAGGATGGCCTTCAACCGGTTCCAAAGGATCTCGAGTGTTACGGGGTCGAATTGCGTCATGTTCCCTCATCCTCCCAATCTTGGCGTTGATCACAACAACTATGTTTTTGGATTGATCTTTGCGGCTTCCG
>CAZSUQ010000956.1:0-2311 GCA_964609935.1 uncultured Thermodesulfobacteriota bacterium
CCCCCCCCCGAGAAATATTGTGTGGGAAGAAGGTCACACCTGTCCACCCTGGTTATGAGAGGCAGGGAAAAAGGGAGCTTGAGTGGGAGAGGGGAGGGGCCTGCGTTTCGGACACGGCACGCTTGCTTGAATCCTTGAGCCAAGGCTTGAGCCCGATCCCTGGCCTGCCTGCCCACGTAAAGGATATACTCGTTTTTCGCGTCCACCTTGGCGAGGCCGCGAACCAGGTTGCTGAGATACCTTTCATCCCCCAACCTTGTTCTCTTCGACCAGGCATCGCAGTCGATACCGATAAGTCCCATTTTCCTCGGAATCCTTGTCAACCGGCCCTGTCCCTGGTGGGAGGAGGGAAGCCGGCACCTGGAAGTCAAGAGATATTCATGTATACACGATTGATGTCGGTGCCGAATCGTTCGAGCGAAAAGGATGTATAAACCTTCCGGGCGGCTTTATCAACCCACGGACAGGGCCCTTCAGAGGATAAGGCCTGGAGGATGGCTTCTGCAAGAGCCCCTGCGTTTCCGGGGGGCACGAGCAGCCCCTCGCTCCCGTTCCGGATCATTTCCGTCACCCCGCCGACCCGGGTGGCAACCACGGGCGTCCCGGCGGCCATGGCCTCCAGCAGGACCAGGGGTTGATTCTCCCTGAGAGAAGGCAGCACAAAGAGGTCCATGGCCTTGAAAAACAGCGGGATCTCTGCGTAAGGACAGGAGGGAATCCACTTGACGGTGTCTTCCAGTCCGAGTCGTTGCGAAAGGCGCCGGAGTGAGGGCTCCTCGATTCCCGTGCCCAGGATCATCAGCTTGAGGTTTTTCATCTGCCCCCGAATCCTTGCCAAGGCCTCCAGGAGATAGCGGTGTCCCTTCTCCCGGCTCAGGCGACCCACGGTGCCGATCAGGCGTGTCTCCTTCCCTGCGAGGTATTTCGCCCTTGCTTCCGCACGCGTGACCCCCTCCAGGGAAAACCGCTGAACGTCAACGGCATTGGGGAGCCTGACGATCCTGTCACGGGGAACGCCCAGGCGCACGAGATCCTTTTCCATGAATTCCGAGGCCACGAGGACCCTGTTGAAACGTCGCAGGAGCAAGGCTTCCAGGCGCTCGTAGAGACGTGCCCGAAGCGAATTCTTTGTCCACCCGTGGGCCGTGGCAACCACCGGTATGCCGCAGCTCTTTGCTGCGAGCAGTCCGTAGAGACCGGACTTGTACTCGTGCGTGTGCAGGACATGGATCCTTTCGGATCGAATCAGATCTTTGAGTTGGCGAAGATTGTTCCACCGGAACTTGGAACGGGCGGACAGGAAGTGATGGGGCAGCCCCAGCTTTTCGGCCTCCAAGCAAATGGGCACGTTTTCCGCAGCATCCTTGGCCAGTACGGCCAGCCGGGGAGCGTACCTCTGGCGATCCAGGGCTGCGAACACATGGAGGATATAGATCTCCGGCCCCCCGTAGAAGGCCGCCCCCCTCACAAGATGCATGACCCTTTGGCTCATGAAGCCTCCGAACGGAAGATCAAGGCCGGGTCGGGTTCCCTGAGGGTCAACCCCCAGTACAGGGTATGCCGGAACTCCTTCAGAGAGAATCTCAAGTCCCTTCGCCTCGTTCCCTGCGAAAGGGCGAAAACGGGCAGGTAGACCAGGAGTCTTGTCATCATGGCGGAGACGACCATGATCCGGAGGGCCCTGGCGGGCCACGCTCCGTAATACATCTTGAAGAACTTGTGCCTGGCGTCATAAGAGAGGGCCCGGACGAAAGGCAGGCCATGCGTCGAGCTCTGCTGTCCCTGGTGGATGATGGCTGCGTCCGGGTAAAAGAAGATTTTCCACCCCTTTTCCACGATTCGGTAACAGTAGTCCAGGTCCTCCAGATACATGAAGGCATCTTCGTTGAGGAGCCCCACCTCCTCGAGGACCTTTCGGCGGATCAGCAGGCAGGCGCCCGAGGCCAATTCTATTTCACTGGGTTCACGGGGGTCCCAGTTCGGCATTCTCCACTGTCCAAAGAAAGGGTGGTTCGGGAAGAGGCGTGACAACCCCGTCAGTTCCAGGAGTTCCGTGGTCAGTGTGGGCAGCCTTCTTCGGCATTCCGTCTGAAGCGTGCCGTCCGGGTTCAAGATCCTGCAGCTTACCGCCCCCGCTTCCGGTCGAGTCTCCATGAAGGACAGGAGGTTCTGAATCGTGCCCTCGAGCACAGTGGTGTCCGGATTCAGCAGGAGGAGGTAATGTCCGCAGGAAGCGGACAACGCCTGATTGGCGGCTTTGGGGAATCCCACGTTCCGGCTGTTTTCCAGCAGGCGAACCTGCGGCCAGTTG
>CAZSUQ010000957.1:0-2310 GCA_964609935.1 uncultured Thermodesulfobacteriota bacterium
CAGCTCTTTGTCCGGCTGAAGGGGGACGAGAAGACCAAGAACATACCTCTGATCATGGTTACGGGCATCAAGGAGCAGCTCAACATCGACTGGCAGGAGATCGTTTCCAAGCTCAAGGCCCGTGTCCCGGATGGGTTCGTGGAAAAACCCATTGAGCCTGCCCATCTCCTGAATGTCATCGAAGACGTACTTTCCAAGACGGAAGGCTTGCAGGCCACGGCTTAACGCTTCGACTTGATTGCGTTTTGTTTTGACGGAAGCCCCGCCTGTTGCTGCGGGATCATGACGTCCATCTCCCTTCAGGCGGGATCGGGAGGCGGTTTGCCGGGTGAAGGGTTTCACGGCTCGGGTCCATGGACATGGCCTCAGAAAAGTTACGCACATTCCTTCGAAAGCTCAACCTGAAGAACCGCATCCTCTTTACGACCCTTGCCCTCCTCCTTTTCTGGGGTCTCTTCTGTTTTGTCTCTTTTCGGTGGTTCGTCTCGGACCTGCTTGCCCAGCAGGCTTCCGAACATTACAGGACGCTGGCCAGGGTCGTGGCTCAATCCATGGCACCGCTGATCTCGAAAGGGGACACAGAAGGCCTTGCCCGGTTCGCCAGGGAGGTTCGAGGAGGCGATGCACAGCTGGAGTCGGTTTCCGTTTTTGACAGGGAGGGAAGGCTCCTGTGGGGCGGAGCGGAAAGAGAAGCCACCCGCAACGCAAAAGGACCCTTTCGGGCGGACGCCTTGGGCACAAGCCTTCAAAGCATGCTGCCGGGTGCAGAAGGTGGAGCGCCGGCCATTCACTCCATTCGAACGCCCGTCATGGACGGGGATCGGGAGCTGGGAACCTTGCAGCTGGATGTGTCCAGCAAGGCGTTCCAAAAGCACTTCCAGAAAATCCAGCCCGTCTTCTTCGTCTCTCTGGGATGCCTGATCGCCCTTTCCTGTTTTGTTTCCGTGAAACTCACCAATAACGTGACCCGCCCGGTCGTGAGACTGACCGAGCTTGCCGACGAAATCAGCCAGGGGAACCTGGATGTGAACATCGATTTCGGCGAGCACGTCAATTGCTGGGAAATCAAGCACTGCAGGGAGACCGACTGTGCAGCCTATGAAAACAAGGAGGTGCAGTGCTGGTTCGTGGACGGGACCCCATGCGAAGGGTACGAGCCGAGATTTCCACAGAAGCTCGGCCAGTGCAGGCAATGCGAGGTCTACCAGGCCCACCGGGGGGATGAGATCGTGCAGCTGGCCGACTCCTTCAAACACATGACGTACAAGCTGAAGGAGTCCCAGGAGGAACTGACGCGCGCCTACAATCTCCAGAAATGCCTGATCCAGAGCTCGTTCGACGGGATCGTGGCCAGCGATGTCAACGGCGTGATCCTCATTTTCAACCGCGTTGCGGAACAGCTTACAGGGTTCAGCGAGGAGGAAGTGGTGGGCAAGAAGACCTGGAGGAATTTTCTCCACCCGGACCTCCGGAAGGAGATCCGCAGAGCCCTGCCGGGGGACGACAGGACGGTGCTCCATGGATTTACACCACGGGAATCGGTCATCTTCCACCGGGATGGAAAATTCGCACCCGTTTTGATCGGGGGCGTGTCCCTGACACACGAAGCCCGGGAGGCGGGTTACGTGATCTTCTTCTACGACCTGAGGGAGCTCAAGCGATTGAGAAGGGACCTGATCCAGTCCGAACGCATGGCCGCCGTGGGACAGACCGTGGCAAGCATCAGCCACTCCATCAAGAACATCCTGGATGGTCTTCGGGGCGGTGTGTTCATCGTCAATCGTGCACGGGAAAACAACGACCCGGACAAAAGGAAGCTGGGCTGGGAGATGATCGAGAAGAACATCGACATCATCTCCGAGTTGGTGATCGACCTGTTGAACTACTCAAAGGAGAGGCAGCTCGACGTTCAGAGATCTCATCCCAACAAGCTTCTTCGCGACGTGTGTTCCATCATGCGGCGGAAGGCGGAGAGCAAGGGCGCGCAGCTGGTCTGCGAGGGAGACGAGACGATCGAAGAAGCTTTTTTTGATCCCTTTGCCATGCATCAGTGTCTCCTCAACCTGATTTCAAACGCGCTGGATGCCGTTCCCCAGGACCGTGAGGGAAGGGTTGTGGTCAAGGCCTTCCGTGATGGGGAGGACCGCCTCTGTTTCAAGGTGTTGGACAACGGCAGGGGCATGAGCCCGGAGGTGCAGAGCAAGATCCTCAAGGGGATGTTCAGCACCAAAGGGTCCAAGGGGACCGGTCTCGGGCTCCTGGTGGTGCAGAAGGTTGTGAAAGAGCATCAGGGCACGTTTGAAGTGGAGT
>CAZSUQ010000958.1:0-2306 GCA_964609935.1 uncultured Thermodesulfobacteriota bacterium
AAGGCAGGGTACCGCCAGCCCAGGCCCATGACCGACATCCCGGTGGGTGGAGAAGAAACAGCGGGCGCCTTCCATGTGTACGTGGAGGGCATGTACAACGCGGGCTACGTGACCGAGTACGATCGGGTCGTGGCCGCCAAGCTGGCACACGTGATCACGGGCGGACCGGTGAAGATGGGAACCTTGGTGTCCGAGCAGTACCTGCTGGACCTGGAACTGGAGACCTTTCTGAGCCTTTGCGGGGACGAGCGGACCCAGGCACGCATGGAGCATATGCTCACAACCAACAGGCCCCTTCGCAACTAGAAACCCGATTGAAATTTTTGCATAGATAGAACCCTATCCGTGAGGAGGAAGGAATATGAAAGAAGCCGTTATCGTATCCGCTTGTCGAACGGCGATCGGAAAGGCGAATCGTGGAAGCCTTGTGGACGTGCGCCCTGAAGATACGGGGAAGGCCGCCGTGGTGGAAGCCCTGAAGCGGGCCGGCAACCTGGACCCGGCCCTTGTGGAAGACTGCATCATGGGCTGCGCCATGCCTGAGGCCCAGCAGGGCATGAACATTGCGCGTCAGCTCTGGTTGAATGCAAAGCTGCCCGAGTCGGTCCCTTGCAAGACCGTAAACCGGTTCTGCTCGTCGGGACTCGACGCCATCGCACAGGCAGCCGAGCGAATCATGGTGGGAGCCAACGAGATCGTCGTGGCCGGCGGCGTGGAGAACATGAGCATGATCCCCATGGGCGGGAACAAGATCGTGCCCCACTTCGAGATGGCCGAGGCGTTCTACCCGGCCTACGTGGGCATGGGGGAAACCGCAGAGAACGTGGCCACGCGTTACAACATTTCACGGCAACAGCAGGACGAGCTCGCCGTTCGCAGCAACAACCTGGCGGTGGAGGCAAACGAGAAGGGTGTTTTCAAGGAACAGATCGTTCCGCTGAACGCGTACAAATACGCAGGAACAAAAGGCCGGCAGTATTTCACCTTTGACGTGGACGAGGGTCCACGAAAGGGTACAACCCTGGAAGCACTTGCCAGACTTCGGCCCGCCTTCTGGAAGAACGGCACCGTAACGGCAGGCAACTCCTCGCAGATGAGTGACGGGGCCGGTGCCATGGTCCTGATGAGCAGGGAAAAGGCAAAGGATCTCGGTCTCAAGCCCATGGCCAGATTCGTGATGGAGGCGGTGGCCGGGTGCGGGGCGGACGAGATGGGCGTGGGTCCTTCCGTGGCCATCCCGCTTCTGCTGAAGAAGACCGGGTTGAAGATGGAGGATGTGGACGTTATCGAACTCAACGAGGCCTTTGCCAGTCAGGCCATTTACTGCGTCCAGAAGCTCGGCATCGAAAAGATGCTCGAGGATCGAAAGATCAACCCCAACGGCGGCGCCATCGCGCTGGGACACCCACTGGGCTGCACGGGTGCAAAACTCACCGTGCAGGTCCTCTACCACATGCAGGACAACAACCTGAAAAACGGGATCGTCTCCATGTGTATCGGCGGCGGCATGGGTGCTGCCGGTCTCTTTGTCCGGGAGGAGTAGATCCGTATCCTTCTTCAAGCGGTGAATGTCTCTTGCTCCCGAAGATGTTTCCGCGTTGAAGCAAGACTCCATCGCCCACGATGTGGAAGACAAGAGCCGCTCTCATGAAGATGCGTGAGAGCGGCTCTTCTTTTTCCCCCGGTCGATCTCGAGAGATTCATTTCCTGAAGGGGCCGAAGTCCGGCTTCCTCTTCTCCAGGAACGCGTTCTTGCCCTCCAGGGCCTCTTCGGTGTCGTAATACATGGACAGCCCACCCACGCCGAGCTGCGTGATCCCTGTGGTTCCATCCGTCTCCGCCAGAAACGCATACTTGAGCATCTTCAGTGCCGTTGGGCTCCTCTCCAGAAGCTCCTGACACCAGCGGCCCACCTCCTCGTCCAGTTTGTCCATGGGGACCACGCAGTTCACCAGCCCCATCTCCAGGGCCTGCTGTGCGGTGTATCTTCGACACAGGTACCAGATTTCTTTTGCCCTCCTGATCCCCACGGCACGTACAAGGTCCCCGGTACCGTAACCCGGGTCAAAGGATCCCACCCGCGGGCCTGCCTGCCCCAGCTGCGCGTGCTCTGCAGCGATGCTCATGTCACAAACGACCTGCCATACATGCCCTCCCCCGATGGCGTAGCCGTTGACCCGGGCGATCACGGGTTTCGGCATCGTGCGAATCAGCTGGGTGACCTGCTGCCAACCCACTTCCAGGGGCCATGCGGCCCTTCCCCCCTCGGGGGGCCCCTGGTGGCGGGGCGGCGGGGGGCCGCCCCG
>CAZSUQ010000959.1:0-2306 GCA_964609935.1 uncultured Thermodesulfobacteriota bacterium
TCAACGAGGTGAACGTGAGCGGGACGATCCATCTCTGCCAGGCGGCCCTATGCAACCGTGTGGAGCGCTTCGTCTATGTCTCCTCCTCGGAAATCTACGGAAGCGGAGACTCGATCCCCATCACCGAGGATTTCCGGGCCGCCCCTTCCACCCCCTATGGGGCCAGCAAACTCGCGGGAGAGGCCTATACCCTTTCCTTCTTTCATACGTACGGGCTTCCCGTTTCCATCGTTCGGCCGTTCAACTGCTTTGGTCCCCGGGGGCACTATCTGGGAAAATCCGGCGAGGTGATCCCGCGGTTCATCCTCCGGGCCATGAACGGCTCCCCCCTCCCTGTGTTCGGGGACGGACTTCAGACGCGGGGATTCTCCTACGTGGAGGATATCGCAAAGGGTATCATCGAAGGCGCGCAGTGCGATGCGTTGGTGGGAAGACCGGTCAACGTCGCCAGCGGCCAGGAGGCGAGTGTGCTGGAGGTGGGCGGAATGATCCTGGATATTCTGGGGGGAGGGGCGTGCGGATTTGTTCACCACCCCGAACGGCCGGGGGACATACGGTGCCAGTGCGCCGACATATCCCTGGCCTCCCGGTCCTTCCGGTTCGAGCCTCGCGTAGGGATCCGGGAGGGGATCGAGAAGCAGATTCGATGGATGCAGGCGCAGAATCTACTCGACTCCAACCTGTTCGAACGCGATCCCGTATTCAACTGGGAAGACCCAGTTCCATAGGCTCAGCCGGAATACGAAGCCCGGTTTCCCGGCAAGTAAGGATGGGGAAAAGGCATCATCCTTGTGTCCAAGAATCCTCTCCCTCTTCTCCTCTAGTGATACGGTCCCTTTCTGGCTGCATTCTTACCCTGTTCCGGTAATTCTTTGAAGATGCCACACCACCTCGTCCTGCTCTTCATCGGTCATGGAGGGGTATAACGGAAGCAGGATGGTTTCTCTCATGCACATTTCCGTCACGGGAAGCCCTCTTTGCGGCCGAAACCGCTCATAACAGGGTTCCTCATGGATGGCCATGCAACCCCGCCTTGTGGCGATTCCACAGGCCAGCATCCTTTCCATCATTTCGTCTCGAGTCACCGGGCAGTCTTCACGCAGCCGAACACAGTAGGACTGGTAGTTGTGGAAAGCGTATTCCGGTTCCATGGGCGTGATGAGAAATTCCACCTTATCGAGCAACCGCGCATAGCGAACTGCGAGGTCTCGTCTCTTCTGGATGATTGCGTCGATTTTGTCCATCTGCACCAATCCCAGTGCGGCTTGAAGGTCGGTCAACCGGTAGTTGTACCCCGCTTCCGGAAAACTCTCGAAGACGATTCTGGAAGCTTCATGGCGACCGAGATCCGAAATGGATGCACCTTGCGATCGAAGGCGGCGGGCTTTATTGGAAAAGGAACCGTTGGATAAAACGATCATGCCCCCTTCTCCGGTTGTGATCACTTTCCTTGGATGAAAGCTGAAACAGGTGATTTGCCCCTGGCTCCCGATCCGCTTGCCCCGATACACCGACCCGAGAGCGCATGCTCCGTCTTGAACAAGAAGAAAGCCATGTTTTTCAGCCAGTTGCAGGAACGGGTCTATGTCCGCGGGAAGCCCGAATTGGTGTACAAGTACAACGGCTCTGGTTTTCTCGCTGATCTTTTCCTCTACCTTGAGAGGGTCCAGGTTGTATGTCCTGGGATCCACATCCGCAAAAACGGGAATCGCCTTGAGGTGGAGGATCGGGTTGGCCGTCGCGATATAGCTCAGAGAAGGAACGATTACCTCGTCCCCTTCCCGAATGTCGGCCAGGAGGAGTGCAAGATGGAGAGCCGTTGTGCAGGAGGATGTCGCAACCGCATCCTCTGCACCCACATAGGTTGAAACCCTTTGCTCGAAGTTCTCCACAAACTTACCCTGGGTGATCCATCCCGAGCGGATCACTTCTCGGATTGCGTTTTCTTCGGATGCATCGAACAGCGGTCGCGTGAGTGGAATCCTTAGGATCATTCTTAAGGTTTGGCTGGTGCACCGATCCCTACCGGAGGAAAACGGATGTTTTCGGAGACGGGAAAGGACGGGCCGATTCATTTCCTTTCTATCGGAAAGGGGTTCTCTCCATAGATCCTTTCCCACATATCGATCGTTCGGATCGTTCTCGTGCTCCATTCTTCATGGAGTAGAGACAGAGAAATGTTGCCTCCCCCCTTCTCTTTAAGGTAGGGCGCCGGAAAGAGATTTCCCATGGCCATATTCGCTTTTTGTTCCTGATACTCTTCCGTCGTTTCCGCTGTGTGGTATATTTACCATTCCCCTCTCTCC